>CAYWNQ010000049.1:0-9657 GCA_964459695.1 uncultured Halobacteriales archaeon
CGCAAGCACTGGAGCGAACGGAGTGAGCGAAGCGCGCAGCGAGCGGGCGGCGCGACCTGCGGGAGCGCCGCCGAATGCGCGAACGGCGAGCGAAGCGAGCCGTGAGTCGCGCGACCGCAGCCAGCCGGGGCTTTCCTGGCGGTAGTGAGAGACCGATCCGAAACTGAACAGCGCCGCGGAGGAGTCATGATCGCAGACAGCTTCGTGCTCGAGCCTGGATACCGGCCGGAGAGCCCGACGCGCTGGACTCGGGCGGTCGAGCGGACGGAGCTTCCCGGCGGGCGTCCGATCCGTCATTCGCTGATCCGAACAGTGGCTTCCGGCGGTCCCCCAGGTTCGAGCACGAGTAGCGGTTGGCGGGGGCGGTCCAGCGCCTCGGGCCAACCCGGGCAGGTCCGCGATTCCCCGTTCTGACGTGACGATTCCGGGCGGTGTCGAGGAATGGAAACGACCTCGTACCCCTACGTCCCGCAACACTCCAACAGCACTCACCGGACGGCAGCGGTGGCCTCGGCCATGACCTCCAGCGCCTCCTCCAGCTCCGCGAGGCTCGCGGCGTAGGAGATGCGGGCGTGGCCGGCGCCCGCCTCGCCGAACGCTTCCCCGGGGACCAGGACCACGCCTCGGTCGATGACCTCGTCGACCCACCCCTCGGGCACCGCCGGCATGGCGTAGAACGCGCCTTTCGGGGTCGGGGTCCGGAGGCCCATGTCGGCCAGGCCGTCGAGCACCACGTCCCGGCGCTCCTCGAAGGCCGCCACCATCTCGGCGGTGTGTGACTGGTCGCCGTCGAGCGCGGCCTCGGCGGCGAACTGCGCCGGGGCGGACGCGCAGGCCTGGACGTACTGGTGGACGCGGAGCATCCGCTCGATGCGCTCGCTCGCGCCCGTGACCCAGCCCAGCCGCCAGCCCGTCATGGAGTAGGCCTTCGAGCAGGCGTTGACGACCACCACGTTGTCGCTGTCGGCGAACTCGGCGGGCGAGCGGTGCTCGCCCTCGAACACGATGCGCTCGTACACCTCGTCGGAGATGCAGAGGACGTCGTGCTCGTCGGCGATGGCCGCGAACGCCCGCATGTCCGCGACGGACTGGACCGCGCCGGTGGGGTTGGCCGGCGAGTTGACCACGAACGCGGCGGTGTCGTCGGTGATGGCGTCCTCGACCGCCGCCGGGTCCAGCGTCAGGTCCTCCCGGAGCGCGACCGGGCGGGGCTCGCCGCCGGCCAGGTGGGTCAGCGCCTCGTAGGAGACGAACCCCGGGTCGGGGATGATGACCTCCTGGCCCGCGTCGACGTGGGCCTCCAGCGCAAGGTGCAGCGCCTCGCTGCCGCCGGCGGTCGCGATGACGTCCTCCGGGTCGACGTCGAGGTCGTTGTCCCGGGCGTGCTTGTCGGCGATGGCCGCCCGGAGGTCGGCGGTGCCCATGTTGGAGGTGTAGCCGTCGGCGGCGCCGGCCTCGATGGCGTCGACGGCGGCCTGCCGGGCGTGCTCCGGCGCGGGGAAGTCCGGCTGGCCAAGCCCGAGGTTGATGGCGTCCTCGCCGGCGGCCTCGAACACCTCGCGGATGCCGCTGATGGAGACCTGCTCGACGCGGCGTGAGAACGACGTCATACGACGACCGCCGCCCGGCGCGGGGTTAACTCTTGGTGTCGACCGCCGCCCGCAGCTCGTCGAGCCGGTCGTCGACGACCCGCAGCGTCGCGTCCGCGTCGGCGTAGCCCTGCTCGTACTCCTCCACGGCGACGTCCACCCGGGCGAGCACGTCGGCGACGGTCTCCTCGAGGTCGTCGCTCATCAGCCGATCTGCTTCCACTCGTTGCCGCACTCCGGGCAGAACCGCACGGAGCCGACCTCGTCGGGGTCGTTGCGGGTCTTGAGCCGCTCGTCGCAGGCCACGCAGGTCAGTCTCTCGTAGGTGTCCTTCTCGATGTCGCCCGCCCGGAGTCCCTGCCGGACCGTGTCCATGGTGGGCCGTTACGGGGGAGGGGACTTAAACGCCGACGCCGCTCCAGGGGAGTGTGGTGATCCGTCGACCGTCGTGATCGAGGACCTCGTGTCGATTTCGCCGTCCGGCACGGCGTGGGCTGGCTCCCCCGGCCGCTCGACCGCAGGAGTCCGCTCCGCAACCGCTGACCGCATCTCGTGCCCGAGCCCGGGAGACTGCGGGGGATCCACGAGCACTCCGGTAGCCACTCCAGCGGGTCGCCTCTCGCGTCTCCGAGCGTATCGGAGTATCGCCAGCTCCGCCAGGACGACCACTCGCGACGGTTTTAGGCGGACTCGCGCGGTTCCGGAACGTTTGAACGGCCGGGCCGAGAACTCCACCCGTGTCTCGCCGCCAGCTGTTCGGCTCGCTGTGTGCGATGGTGTTCCTCGTCAACCTGGCGCGCGTGGTGTTCGCGCCGCTGCTGGAGCCGCTGGCCGCCGACTTCGAGGTCACGGCGGCGGCGCTGGGGACGGTCGCGACGGCGGCCTGGCTCGGCTCCGCCGTGCCCCGGCTGCCGACGGGCTACCTCCTGACGCGGGTGGCGCGCCACCGCGTCGTCGCGGGCACCGGCGTCGTCCTGACGGGGGCCTCGCTGTTCGTCGCGAGCGTCGACTCGGTGGCCGCGCTCACCGTCGGCGCGTTCCTGATGGGGCTGGCCAGCGGCGCCTACTTCATCGCGGCCAACCCGCTCGTGAGCGAGCTGTTCCCAACCCGGGTGGGCACCGCCATCGGCGTCCACGGCACCGCGGCCCAGGTCGCCGCCGCCGGGGCCCCGCTGCTGGTACTGGCGGTGCTGGCCGTCGACGACTGGCGGCTCACCTTCCACCTCCTCGCGGGCGTGGCGGCGCTGGCGACGGTCGCACTCGTCGCCGTGTCCCGGCGGGCCGACCTGCCGGGCGCCGGCGCCGAAGACCGTGAGCTCCTGGCCGCCGTCCGGGGGCAGGCCCGCATCGTCGCGACCGGCGTCGTCATCATCGGCGTCGCGGGGTTCGTCTGGAACGGCTTCTTCAACTACTACGTGACCTACCTCGTGGAGGGCAAGGCCTTCGCCCGCGCCACGGCCCAGCAGCTCCTCTCGGTGATGTTCGCGGCGGGCATCCCGGCGTTCCTCGTGACCGGCCGGCTGGCCGACCGGGTGCCGAACGTGCCGCTGCTGCTCGCCATCGTCGGCGGGTTCGCCGGCAGCGTCCTCGCCCTGACCGTGGTGGGGGGATTCTGGCCCGTCGTCGCGGTGACGCTGCTGCTGGGCTACGTCGCCCACTCGCTGTTCCCCGCCATCGACACCTACCTGCTTGCTTCGCTGCCCGACCACCACCGGGCGTCGGCGTACGCGGGCTACAGCGCGGCGATGATGATCGTCCAGGCGTTCGGCTCGGTCGCCGTGGGGACGCTGGCGGGCGCCGGCGTGTCCTACGACGTCGTGTTCCGCTCGTTCGCCGGGATCGTCCTCGCCGTGCTCGCCGTCATGGTCGTGTTGTACGCCGGCGGGCGGCTCCCCGCCGGACGGGCCCACGAGACCGACCGGGGCCGCGCCTGACCGGTGACGGCACCCTTTTGACCGGCGGGGCCGTCGCTCCCGCCGATGGAGTACGTCCAGGAGCGGGTGGCCACCCTCCACGGGTTCGACGACCCCGAGCCCCCCGCGCCGGTCGACCGGGCCGCGGTCGTCGTCCCGGTGACCGGGCGCGAGCACGCCTCGCTGGCCGCCGAGCACGTCCTCGAGACGCTTTCGGACGTCGGGCCGGCCCGGATCGTCGTCCCGCTCCGGGCCGACGCCGACCGCGCCGGGGCCGTCGCCGACTGGCTCGAGGGGTTCGACGGCGACGTCGACGTGCTGTGGTGCGACGGCCCCCGGGTCGCGTCGCTCCTGGCCGAGGCGGGCCTCGACGGCGCCCGGGGCAAGGGCCGAGACGTCTGGCTCGGCCTCGGGGTGGCCTCGCGGGCCGAGTACGTCGCGGTCCACGACGCCGACGCGACGAGCTACGCGGCGGCCCACGTCCCGCGGCTGCTGTTCCCGCTGACCAGCGGGTTCGCGTTCTCGAAGGGCTACTACGCCCGCGTCGAGGACGGGCGGCTGTACGGGCGGCTGTTTCGGCTGCTGTACGAGCCCCTCGTGGCGGCGCTCCGGGAGGCCCACGACGCGCCCGTGCTGGCGTACCTCGACGCGTTCCGGTACGGGCTGGCCGGGGAGTTCGCCGCGACGGGGAAGCTGGCCCGCCAGCTCCGGGTCGAGCGGGGCTGGGGCCTCGAGGTCGGCACGCTCGGCGACGCGTTCCGGGTGGCGGGCGCCGAGGGGTCGGCCCAGGTCGACCTCGGCACCCACCACCACGACCACCGGTCGGTGCACGGGCCGGCGGGGCTCTCGGAGATGGCCGAGGAGGTGGCGGCGGCGCTGCTCCGCGTCGTCGAGGAGGGCGGCGTCGACCCCGACTACGGGCGCCTCCCCGCGCGCTACCGGGCGGCCGCCGACCGGCTGGTCGACGGCTACGCCGCCGACGCCGCGTTCAACGGGCTCGCCTACGACGCCGGGGCCGAGCGCGACCAGGTCGAGACCTACGCGGCAGCGGTGGCGCCGCCGGGCGACCGGCCGGACGACCGGCTCCCGCGGTGGGCCGACGCGCCGCTGGACCCGGAGGCGGTTCGCTCGGCGGCCCGGGCCGACCTGGCTGCCGCCCGGGAGGGCGAGCCGTGACCGGGGAGCTCGGCGGCGACGAACTCGCGGGCGTCGTCGACCTGTTCGGCGGCCTCACCCGCGAGGAACTCGAAGAGGCCCTGGCGGAGCTCGCCTACCGGCGCGGCGAGGAGCCGCCCGACCCCGACGTCGACGACGCCGTGGCGGCCTACGTGCTCGTCGAGCACGACGACGGCGACGAGGCCCTGCTCGTCGCCGGGCCGATCGCGTTCCCGACGCTGCCGGAGGGCGCCACCGACCTGCCGCACATGCTCGACGTGCCCGCACGGTCGATCGACCGCGAGGCGCTGGCCCGCGACGTCGAGGAACGGTTCCGGGCCGACGTCGCCCGGGCCGTCGCCGACGGCGACGCCGACCGGATGCGCGAGCTGCTGGACGTCTCCTACGAGCTGGACGCGTGGGGACCGGTCGACCTCGGGGAGATGCGCGGGCGGCTGGACCGCGCCCTGGACGGGTGAGTTAAGGGCCGCCGGCGCCTCCGCTGGGGCATGGACCTGTCGCGGGTCGCGGCCCACGAGCCGGTCAGGGTCGCCGACGAGGAGCGCGAGGCCGGCGTCCTCGCCCCGCTGCTCGACCGGGGGCCGGGCGGCACGCCGCGGGGGGAGGCCGCCCTCGACCCGGACGCGTGGATCGAGCCTGCGGTGCTGTTCACGAAGCGCGCCGACCACCTCGGCGAGCACGCCGGCCAGATGAGCTGGCCCGGCGGCGGCCACGAGCCCGGCGACGACGGCCGCCACGACACCGCCCTCCGGGAGGCCGACGAGGAGATCGGCCTCGCCCCCGCAGAGGTCGAGACCGTGGGCCGGCTCGACGACATCCGGACGGTCACCAGGTACGCGGTCAGCCCGTTCGTCGCGACGGTGCCCGACCGGGCCTACGAGCCCGGCGACGGCGAGGTCGCCGAGATCGCGGTGCTCCCGCTGGCCGACCTCCTCGACCGGGCCAACTACGACAGCGAGCGCCGCGACCACCCCCACTACGGCGACATCCGGCTGCACTACTTCCGGGTCGACGGCTACACGGTGTGGGGCGCCACCGCGCGGATGCTCGTCCAGCTGCTCGAGCTGGCCACCGACTGGGAGATGCCCCCGGAGGTCGACCGGGTGGTCGAGCCCGACGCCGACTTCCCGGTGTAGCCGCGGCTCCGGCGACGCCGGCAGCGCTCGCTCGAAGCGGTACCGCTAAGCGGTCCCGTGCCCGCGACCCGACGAGGCAGATGCTTACCGCCGACCCGCTGGCGACCACCGACCTCGACGGGCTGGCGCTGAAGCCCGCGGAGTGCGACCCGGGCCGCGTCGCCGACCTCGACGTCGGGACCGTCACCGTCGACTTCGAGGGCCGCGACCACCAGCCGGACCGCGGGACGCTGCTCGCGCTGGCCGACCGCATCCCGTCGGTCCGGGTCACCGTGCCCGTCCGGGCAGACGGCTACGACCCCCTCGGTGAGGACGCCCGCTGGCGGGCGCTGCCCGACGCCGTCGGCGCGGTGCTCGTCGCCGGCCACCCGGCGTACCTCGACGCCGCCGAGCGCGACCGCGCCGTCGCCCCCCGGCTCGGGGCGGCCAGGGAGCGGGCGCCCGACGCCTGGGTCGGCACCGAGGGCATCGAACGCGTCGCGCTGGCCGCCGGGGGCACCCAGTTCGAGCTGCTGTCGCCGGAGACGGAGGCGGTCGCCCGGGCGCTCGACGCGGCGGGCCACGACGGCGACCTCGCGGTCTACGCGCCGGTCGTGCTGGCCGACGACGAGGACGCCGCGCTGGACGCGGTCGGGCGCTACGCCGCCCGGCGCGAGCCCGTCCGGGCGGCGCTTCCGGCGGACGCCGCCACCGATTCCGGGGCCGGCGGGCGGGCCCGCGAGGTGCTGTCGGCGGCGGTGGCCGAGTACGCGCTGGTGGGGACCGGAGCCGAGGTCCGTCGGCGGGTCGCGTCGCTCCGCGACGCCGGGGTGGACGTCGTGGTCGGCTACCCGGCCCGGGGGCTGGACGCGTTCCTGGGCGGGCGGTAGCTCATTCGGCGCCGAAGGCGCCCCGCTCGGCCAGCGCCGCGAGGGCCGCCTCGTCGTAGCCGGCCTCGGCGAACACCTCGCGGGTGTGCTCGCCGAGCCGCGGCGGCGGGGCGTCGAAGCCGCTCGTCGACTCGGCGAACTCCAGCGGGTGCTCCACCACCGGAACCGAGCGCTCGCCGTCGCCGACCTCGCCCACGGCGCCCCTGGCCTCGACCTGGGGGTTCGACAGCGCCTCGTGGACGCTGGCGACCGGCCCGGCGGGGACCGACGCGTCGTGGAGCACGTCGAGCCACTCCCCGGTCGTGCGGTCGGCGAAGGTCGCCTCGAGCTGGGCCTCGAGGGCCTCGACGTTCTCGACCCGGTCGGCGTTGGTGGCGAACCGCTCGTCGGCCAGCAGGTCCGGCCGGTCGATGGCCTCGCAGAGCCGCGCCCAGAGCCGGTCGTTCAGGCAGGCGACGTTCAGGTGACCGTCGGCGGTCTCGACCGTCTGGTAGGGTGCGAGCACCGGGTCCCTCGTGCCCATGCGCCCGGGCTCCTCGCCGGCGAACACCCGGCCGGCCTGCTTGGTCAGCCACGGCAGCACCGCCTCGAGCATCCCGAGGTCGATGGCCTCCCCGCCGGGCTCGTCGTCGGGGCGGCGCTCGCGGCGGTACAGCGCCGCCGTCACGCCGAAGGCCGCCCACATCGCCGTCACGAGGTCGGTCATCGGCAGCCCGACCTTCACCGGCGGCCCGTCGGCCTCGCCGGTGACGCTCATCACGCCCGACAGCCCCTGCACGAGCAGGTCGTAGCCCGGCCGGTCGCGCCAAGGCCCCGTCGCGCCGAACGCCGAGATGCCGCAGTACACCAGGTCCTCGTTGTGCGCCCGGACGGTCTCGGCGTCGACGCCCAGCTCGGCGGCGGTGTCGGGCCGGAAGTTCTGGACGAAGACGTCGGCAACCTCGACGAGGTCGTACAGCGCCTCGCGGCCGGCCGCGGTCCGGAGGTCCAGCTCGACGCTGCGCTTGTCGTAGTTGACCGTGTGGAAGTACGGCGACTCGCCCTCGACGAACGGCGGCCCGGAGTGGCGGATGTCGTCGCCGACGCCGGGCTGCTCGACCTTCACGACGTCGGCGCCCTGGTTGGCCAGCATCAGCGAGCAGAAGCCGCCGGTGACGAAGGTGCTGGCGTCGACGACGCGCAGGTCGGCGAAGATGGGGTCGGCCATGGGCCGGCGTGGGCGGGCCGGCGGGAAAAGCGGTCGGTCCCGCGCCCGTCAGGGGCAGCACCGCGAGCGGGTCACCCGGATCCGGACGAGCCCGCCCACGTCGACGGCGAAGCCGCCACAGTCGGCGAGACACGCCGCGAGCCGGGCTGCACGCCGGATGACCAGGCCCGCCCCTGCGAGGCCGCCGACCACCGCCGCGGCGACGACGGGCGCGCTCGCGGCCCACAGCAGGAGGGGCACCGCCGCGGCGAGACCGTGGGCGGCCGCGACCGTGCGCAGGGAGTGCTCGACGGGCACCGCGCGGCGCGGAGCGCGGTGGTCCGGCACGTCTCCGCCGGCCACCTCAGGACGCCTCCGTCGCGGTCGGCTTCGTGGCCTCGATGGTCGCGGCCACCAGGTGGTCGCTCAGGTCACGCTCGGGGTCCCAGTCGCCGACGAACGACCCGCTGTCGTCGTCGGGCTCGACCGAGACGTCGACGAACCCCGCGGCCCTCAGCATGCGAGCGAGATCGGCGGGGGTCGCTGCACCGGCCACGCAGCCGGCGAGTGCGTCGAGGTCGCCGGCGACGGCCGGCGGCAGCTCGGCGGTCAGGACCACGTCGGACACCGCGAGTCGGCCGCCGGGCGCCAGCACCCGGAACGCCTCGCGGAGGACCTGGGGCTTGTCGGGCGAGAGGTTGAGGACGCAGTTCGAGAGGACGACGTCCACCGACGCGTCGGCGACGGGGAGGTGCTCTATCTCGCCGAGCCGGAACTCCACGGCGGACAGGTCGCTTTCGGCGGCGTTCTCGCGGGCCCGCTCGACCATCTCGGGCGTCATGTCGACGCCGACGACCCGGCCGTCCGGCCCGACCTCGCGGGCCGCGAGGAAACAGTCGAACCCCCCGCCCGAGCCCAGGTCGAGGACGGTCTCGCCCGGTGCCAGCCCGGCGATCGCCGTCGGGTTGCCACAGCCGAGGCTCAGGTCGGCCCCCGCGGCGTCGAGGTCGCCCGCGTCGTAGCCCATCGCCCGGGCCACTTCGCCCGGACCCCCGTCGGGGCCGTCGCCGCAGCACGCCGTCCCGTCCGCGGCGATGGCCCCGTACCGGTCCCGGACGGCGTCGCGCTGGTCGGCCTCGTCGGTGGTCTCGCCGCCCGCGTCACTCATCGGCGGCCTCCCGTGTGTCGTCGAGCACCGCCAGGAGCCGCTCCGCACGGGGCGTCGTGGCGTAGTACCGCCAGCGGCCGTCCTTCCGCCGCTCGACGAGGCCCGCGCTGAACAGCCGCGAGAGCGCCTGGCTCACCGCCCCCTGGCTCACGCCGAGGGCGGGCTCGATCTCGCAGACGCAGACGTCCCCGTCCGCCGCGGCGATCGTGCGCAGCGCCTCGTAGCGCGTGTCGTTGCCGAGGGTGGCGAGGAGCTCGACGTCGGTAGCCACCGCGTCCTCGGACAGGGCGTGGGCGTGGGGCCCGCCGCAGCAGTCCACGAGTCGGGTGGTGGATTCCTGACTCATCTTAGTGCATGCTAATATTAGAGTCAGCTAATATAAATGCTACGGTCGCGACGCCGCGGCCGGGCAGACTGTCGGCACGGACGCTGGGGATTGGAATGCCGGCGACCGGAGTGCCGGACGCCGCGTCGCGGATCCGTCGACCCTGCCGTGGCCTTATCACCCGGGCGCCGGTACCGCCTGTCGATGACGCCACTCCGCTCGACCGGTTGGACCACCGACGACATGGCCGACCAGTCCGGCCGGACCGTCGTCGTCACCGGCGCCAACACCGGCC
>CAYWNQ010000049.1:9757-11711 GCA_964459695.1 uncultured Halobacteriales archaeon
CGACGCCGTCGACGTGCTCTGCAACAACGCCGGCGTGATGGCGATACCGCGCCGGGAGACCGACGACGGGTTCGAGTACCAGCTCGGCGTGAACCACCTCGGGCACTTCGCGCTCACCGGACTTCTGCTCGAGGACCTCCGCCGGGCCGACGGCGAGGCCCGGGTCGTCACCCAGAGCAGCGGGCTGCACACCAGCGGCGGGTTCGACTTCGACGACCTCCACCGGGAGGATTCGTACGACGAGTGGGGTGCCTACGCCCGGAGCAAGCTCGCGAACCTGCTGTTCGCCTACGAGCTCGACCGGCGGCTCGACGCCGCCGACGCCGACGTCACCAGCGTCGCCTGCCACCCCGGCTACGCGGCGACCGACCTCCAGCGACGCGGCCCCGAGATGGCCGACTCGACGCTCCGGCTGTGGCTCATGAAGGCCGCCAACGCGCTGTTCGCCCAGTCCGCCGCCTCCGGCGCCCGGCCGATGCTGTACGCGGCGGTCCATCCCGACGTCGACGGCGGGGGGTACGTCGGCCCCGGCGGTCTCGGCAACATGCGGGGCGCGCCCGAACCGCAGTCCTCGAGCGAGAAGTCCTACGACGAGGACCTCGCGCGGCGGCTCTGGGACGTCTCCGCGGAGCTGACGGGGGTGGAGTACGGGCTGGGCGAGGCGGACGCCGAGTGAGGTGCCCGTGGCGGAACTATGGGGGACTCGACCGCTCGAGCTGCGCTTCTCCGTGCAGAAACCGCCGCCCCTCGTGTCCGTGGCCATGGCGAACCCCGGACGGGCGCTGCAGGCTTGCGTTCGACCGTCGGACGAATCGTGCTTTCGGGCGCGAGGCGACTGTATTCGGCGGCTTGAGAACAGCGATTTTACAACCACGTTCGAGTCTTTGAACTCGTTGAATCCCGAGAGCGGTACACGGGCGAACGCTTTTGCGATACCAGGCGGTAGTGAGGAGTATGGCCGAACGGGGGACTCGTCGCGTCGCTCGCGATCTTATGGGGGAACCCCACATCATCGGACATCGCATCAGCGTCCGCCAGGTGTACGCACTCGTCGAAGAGCGCGGTGTTGAGCCCGAAACTGTCGCTGATCGATACGACTTGGACGTGGCAGATGTCTACCACGCGCTCGCGTACTATCACGATCACCCGCGAGAAATGAACGAGGTTGAAGCGGAAAGGGAGGACGCGATGGATACGTTCCGGGAGTCGATCGAGCGTCCTGACGGCGTCGAACCGGACACTGCCTGACGTGGCGGCGTGGCGGTTCCTTCTCGACGAAAATATCGACCCGAAAGTAGCTACGTATCTCGAAAAAGAGGAACTGGTCGCCGAGCACGTTCGAGACACGCTCGGACAGGGGGTAGACGACGAAGACGATGTGCTCCTCTATGCTCGTGAGCACAACCTCATCATAGTCACGAGTGACGTGAAGGATTTCGGAGGGCTCCCGAGTGATATCCACGCTGGTATCGTCCTTCTCTACGACGATACATTGCCCGCCTACCGCGTCGCCTCCGCTTTGATTCGGATGGTTGATACGTACCCGACCCGCGACGAATTCGCGGGCCGCGAAGAACTAGATGCGTGGAGCTGACTCGGATTACGTGGGAGACCGATCAATCGGCGATTGATTTCCCGGATCACCACCAGTCTAGATGTACGCGAACTCCCGTGATCCCCACCCGCCCTCGCCCATCGAACGAAAGCAACGCCGCTACCCTCGATCGGCAGGTCACCCCGTCACTGTCAAGCGATTAGACCCACCGAATATATGGGCGCTGCAGGCCTGAGGACGATAGCCGAACGAATCGACGTTTCAGGCGCGAGGCGCCCGAATTCGGACGTGGTGAGACACACCGAAAGACACAGTATCCTGTGTAGCCATATATTTCTGTATGCCCAGTATCACGGTCAACGTGGACGACGACCTCAAAGAGCGAATGGAGAAGCACCC
>CAYWNQ010000050.1:0-11620 GCA_964459695.1 uncultured Halobacteriales archaeon
GCGGTCGCGTTCGAAAGCACCGCCGGAAAGCCCCGGCTGGCTGGACTCGGGCGGCTCGCTGCGCGCTTCGCTCACTCCGTTCGCTCCAGTGCTTGTTCCGCTGGACTCGCTCCGCTCGTCCAGCGACGTTCGCCTCGCTTCGCTCGGCTCACCGTCGCCGTCCGTCGTCCGGGTTGCCGGCTTCGCCGGCAACCTATCCCGTGGCGGCTTCGCCGCCACGCACCCGCCGCCCCTTTCAGTCCCACCCGATGCCGGTTGACCAGCCGGCTGGGTGGGACTGAAAGGGGCCGCCCGCTCGACCCGGCCCCGACGACGCAAGGACCGCAGGCCGGAGGCCGAGGACCGCAGCGAGTCGCGGACGGTCGAGCGGGCGGGGGCTTTCCGGCGTTAGTCGTGCTGAGATAGGCCCGTGGCCGTCCACGTGGACCGGCGGTCTGTCATCGCTAATCTGAACAGTGCCCGGAACGCAGGCACCGCGACGAGCGAGGAGCGCAGCGACCGCTCCAAGTCGAGCGACCGGGGGACTTTCCGGCGGTGTGATCGGGTCACGCATGGACGACGGTCTGCGGTTGCGGGACGGTGAAGCGGACACCAACGGTCAAGCGGAGTGGCGTTCCATCCGGTAGCGGAGGGTCGACAGCGGGGATGGTGGTCGCTCGAGCGACACCCTGATAGGAACCCCCACAGAAGGAACGGCCGTGCCGCGGTTCGAGTACCCCTGTCCCGGCTGCCGGACCACGAGCAACCTCCACGCCGCCGACTGCGAGTTCGGCGGCGTCGAGCGGGCCGACATCGAGAAGGCCTACACCGACATCGTGGCCGTGCTCTCGGTCGGCCCCCGGCCCGTCGAGGACCTCCGGGAGGCCGTCGACGGCGGGTGGAGCGGGCTCCACGGCGCCGCGCTCTCGCGACTCCAGGGCGACCGCCGGGTGGTCGACGAGGAGGAGGGGCTCCGGCTGCTGGACGCCGCCGAGTACAAGGAGCAGGTGACCCACCCCGACCGGGAGCCGCTGTCGACCATCTACGAGAAGGGCAGCGTCCACGGCGCCCACGACAACTCCGTGTTCAGCCTCATCGCCTACTACGAGATGGTCGGCCTCTCCTGGGAGGAGACCCGCGAGAACGTCATCGAGTGGCTCCGGGAGTCGGGCACCTGGCAGCGCGGCGGCTTCGAGGAGGCCACGCCCGAGGCGCTGGTCGACGAGAAGCGCCACGTCTACGAGCAGGGCTACGGCTGGAAGGAGAAGGCCACCGCCGCGAAGGCCGTCATCGACCGCCACCTCTGACCGGCGCCTTTTTCCCGGCCAGCCCCCACGCCGGCGCATGGACGACGTGACCGTCAGGGCGTCGACCGAGGGGGACCTGGCGGCGGTCCAGCGGGTCGCGCGGCGGGCGTGGCGGGCGGCCTACGAGTCGGTCCTCGACCGCGAGACCGTCGAGGCGATGGTCGACGCCGGCTACGACCGGTCGGTGCTGGAGCCCCAGGTGGCCGCCGGCAACCGGAGCCTGCTGGTGGCGGTCGCCGACGGCGAGGTCGTGGGGTTCGCCAGCGGCGGTCCCTCCGACGTGCCCATCGAGGGCCGCGCGAGCGTCTATCTCGACCCGGACTGGTGGGGCGAGGGCGTCGGCGCGGCGCTGCTCGAGCGACTGGTCGAGGACCTCGCCGACCGCGGGGTGACCACCATCCGCGAGCACGTGCTAGCCGCCAACGAGCCCGGCGTCCGGTTCTACGGGAAGCACTTCGAGCAGACCGGCGAGCGGCCCATCGAGCTCGGCGGCGAGGTCCACCGGGCCAAGGTCTTCGAACGACGGCTGTAGCGAGGGGGGACCCGGAGTGGTGGCGGCTCGTTCGGCGTACGCCCCACGACCGGCCGGACCGCATGCCTCCGCTGGACCGCGGGAATCTGCCCCGACCCGCAGACCGCAACTGCCGACCGCCGCTTGCGCATACCCGCTCGTTCCGCCCGGCCACGGCGGTCCACGAGGAGGATGCCACGCGGAACGGGAAACCAGCCAGCCCGCCCCCGGATAATATTGCCACCCGACTCCAAGGCCCGCAACATGGACAACGATGCACCCGACCACGGCGGCGTCGGCGAGCCCTCCCCGCAATGGCGCGACTACCGGGGCGCGCCCACCGGCACCGACATCGAGTGCGAGGGCTGGCGCCAGGAGGCGGCGCTCCGGCTGCTGAACAACAACCTCGACCCCGAGGTGGCCGAGAGGCCCGAGGAGCTGGTGGTGTACGGCGGCACCGGCAGGGCGGCCCGGTCGTGGGACGCCTACGACGCCATCATGGACGAGCTCCGGGAGCTCGGCGACGACGAGACGCTGCTGGTCCAGTCCGGCAAGCCAGTCGGGCGGTTCCGCACCCGCGAGCGGGCGCCACGGGTGCTCATCGCCAACTCCAACCTCGTGGGCAAGTGGGACACCTGGGAGCACTTCCACGAGCTGGAGGCCGAGGGGAAGATCATGTACGGCCAGATGACCGCCGGCTCGTGGGCCTACATCGGCACGCAGGGCATCATCCAGGGGACCTACGAGACGCTGGCCGAGTGCGCCCGCCGGGAGTTCCCCGACACCGAGGCGCTCCGGGGCCGCATCGTGGTCACCGGCGGCCTCGGCGGGATGGGCGGCGCCCAGCCGCTGGCGGTGACGATGAACCACGGCGTCTGCATCGCCGCCGAGGTCGACGAGGCCCGCATCGACCGCCGCATCGACACCGGCTACTGCCGGGCCAAGACCGACGACCTGGAGGCGGCCATCGCCGCCGCCCGGGAGGCCGCCGAGGCGGGCGAGGCCCACTCCGTCGGCGTCCACGCCAACGCCGCCGACGTGCTCGAGGCCATGGTCGACCGGGGGTTCGTCCCGGACGTCGTCACCGACCAGACCAGCGCCCACGACGAACTGGAGGGCTACTACCCCGCCGGCTACTCGGTCGAGGAGGCCGACGCCCTCCGGGAGCGCGACCCCGAGGCCTACCGCGAGGCGGCGCTGGACACCATGGCCCGCCACGTCGAGGCCATCCTCGACCTCCAGGAGATGGGCGCGGTGGCCTTCGAGTACGGCAACAACGTCCGCGGCCAGGTGCGCGAGCACCGTGGCGTGGACGAGGCCTTCGACTTCCCGGGCTTCGTCCCCGCCTACATCCGCCCCCAGTTCTGCCGCGGCAAGGGCCCGTTCCGGTGGGTGGCGCTGTCGGGCGACCCCGCCGACATCCACCGCACCGACGACGCCGTCCGGGAGCTGTTCCCCGACAAGGACCACCTCCACCGGTGGATCGACCTCGCCGCCGACCAGGTCCGCTTCCAGGGGCTGCCCGCGCGGGTCTGCTGGCTCGGCTACCGAAGCGAGGACGACCCCGACGGCCTCACCGAGCGCGCCCGGTTCGCCCTCCGCATCAACGACCTGGTCGCCGACGGCGAGATATCGGCACCCGTCGTGGTCACCCGCGACCACCTCGACGCCGGCTCGGTGGCCTCGCCCAACCGCGAGACCGAGGCCATGCGCGACGGCACCGACGCCGTCGCCGACTGGCCCATCCTGAACGCGCTGCTCAACTGCGCCGCCGGCGCCGACATCGTGAGCGTCCACGACGGCGGGGGCGTCGGCATCGGCAACGCCGTCCACGCCAACAACCACGTCGTGCTGGACGGCACCGACCGCGCCGCCGAGACCGCCCGCCGGGTGTTCACCACCGACCCGGGCACCGGCGTGGTCCGCCACGCCGACGCCGGCTACGCCGACGCCATCGCGGAGGCCGAGGCGTCCGGCGTGCACCTGCCGATGGGCCCGACGGAGGCGCCCGAGCGATGACCCCGGACCTCCGTCCCGCCCCGGCGCTCGAGGGACCGTCCGGCGACCCCGCGGACGAGCAGTTCGGCGACGTCGTCGAGCCGGCGGCCCTCGCCGACGCTGCCGAGTACCGGACCGTGCTCGTGGGCGAGCCCTACGACGGGGGCGTCATCGGGCGGCCGGGCGCCGCCGAGGCCCCCACGGCGATCCGCGAGGCCTTCGCCGGCCTCCAGACCCACCACTTCGATGCGGGCCCCGTCACCGGAGTCGCCGACCTGGGTGACGTCGCCATCGGCGACGACGAGGGCGTCGACGCCGTCCAGGCGACCGTCCGCGAGACCGCCGCCGCGGTCCACGACGCCGACGCCTTCCCCGTGTTCCTCGGCGGCGACAACTCGCTGTCGTTCCCCAACGCCGCGCCGCTGCTGGCGGCCGGCTCGCTGGGGGTCCTGACCGTCGACGCCCACCTCGACGTCCGGGAGGTCCGCGGCGAGCCCACCAGCGGCACGCCGTACCGCCAGCTCCACGACGCCGGCCTCGACGCCTACGCCTGCCTCGGCGCGCGCCACTTCGAGACGTCCACGGTCTACCACGACTACGTCCGCGAGCGCGGCGGCACTGTCGTCACCGCCGAGGAGGTCGGCGACGACGCCGTCGCCGCCGTCGACCGGGCGCTGGACGCGCTGGCCGGGGTCGACCGCATCCACCTCAGCCTCGACGTCGACGCGCTGGACGCCACCGCGGCGCCGGGCGCCAGCGCCCCGACGCCGGGCGGGCTCTCGACCCGCGAGTGCTTCCGGCTGCTCCGGGTGGCCGCCGCCGACCCCCGCGTCGCCGGGTTCGAGGTCGTGGAGTGCGCCCCGCCGCTGGACCGCGACGGCCGGACCGTCGCGGCGGCGGCCCGGGCGGTGGCCCACGTCCTCGCCGCACGGGCGGAGGTGGCCCGATGACCGACGCGGTCGTCCACGGCGCGAGCGAGGTGTTCGTGAGTGCCGACGAGGTGCTCGCGGACGCCGCGGTCGCCGTCGCCGACGGTCGCGTCGCCGCGGTCGGCCCGAGCGACGCGGTGACCCGCGAGCACCCGCCGGAGAACGCCGACGTGGCCGTCGACGCCGCGGGGCGGGCTGTCCTGCCGGGGTTCGTCGACGCCCACACCCACGCCGTCTTCGCCGGCGACCGGTCCGACGAGTTCGCCGCGAAGCTCCGGGGCGAGAGCTACGAGGCGATCCTGGCCGAGGGGGGCGGCATCCTCCGGACGGTCCGGGCCGTCCGCGAGGCCAGCGACGGGGAGCTGCTGGCGAACCTGCTGGGCCACCTCGACGTGATGGCCGCCCACGGCACGACCACCGTCGAGGTGAAGTCCGGCTACGGCCTCGACCGCGAGACCGAGCTGCGGCTGCTCGACGTCGTCGACCGCGCTGACGACCGTCATCCCGTCGACGTCGTGGCCACGTTCATGGGTGCCCACGCCGTGCCAGAGGGCCGCGACGCCGACGACTACGTCGACGAGGTCGTCGAGGCCCAACTCCCGGCGGTCGCCGACGCGGGGCTCGCGGAGTTCTGCGACGTGTTCTGCGAGGAGGGCGCCTTCTCCGTCCCCCTGTCCAGGCGGGTCCTCGAGGCCGGGAGCGAGCACGGCCTCACCCCGAAGGTCCACGCCGAGGAGCTTGGCCACCTGGGCGGCGCGCGGCTCGCCGCCGACGTCGGCGCGGCCAGCGCCGACCACCTGCTCCACGCCACGCCGGCGGACGCCGCGGCGCTGGCCGAGGCGGGGGTGACGCCCGTGCTGCTGCCCGGGACGGCGTTCTCGCTGGGCGCCGACTACGCCGACCCGTCGCTGTTCGCGGACGCGGGCGCGCCGGTCGCGGTCGCCACGGACTTCAACCCGAACTGCTACTCCCAGAGCGTGCCGTTCGCGGTGGCGCTTTCCTGCAGCGCGATGGGGATGGCCCCCGCCGACGCCGTGGGCGCCGCCACCCGCGGCGGCGCCCGGGCGCTCGACCGCGACGACCGGGGGACCCTCGGGGAGGGCCGGCTCGGCGACCTGGTGGTCCTCGAGGGGCCGAGCCACGTCCACGTGCCGTACAACGTCGGCGTGAACCCCGTCGACACCGTGCTCAAGCGCGGGGAGGTGGTCCACGGTGGCTGAGGACGCGGTCGCACTCGACGGCGAGTCGCTGACCGTCGCGGACGTGGTGGCCGTCGCCCGCGAGGACGCCACCGTCACCGTTCCCGAGACGGCCCGCGAGCGCGTCCGGGCGGCCCGCGAGCGCGTCGCGGCCGTCCTCGAGAGCGACGAGGCGGTGTACGGGCTCAACACGGGCTTCGGCGACCTGGTCGACACGCGCATCGATCCCGACCGGGTCGACGAGCTCCAGACCAACCTCGTCCGGAGCCACGCCGCCGGCACGGGCCGCGAGCTGTCCCGCGAGGCGGTCCGGGCGCTGCTGGCGACACGGGTCAACGCGCTGGTCAAGGGCTACTCCGGGGTGCGCGAGGTCGTCGTCGACCACCTGGTCGCGATGCTGAACGGCGGCGTCCACCCCGTCGTCCCGTCCCGGGGTAGCCTCGGCGCCAGCGGCGACCTCGCGCCGCTGGCCCACGCGGCGCTGGTGCTGCTGGGCGAGGGCGCGGCGGACGTCGACGGCGAGCGCCTCCCCGGCGACGAGGCGCTGGCCCGGCTCGACCGCGAGCCGCTGACGCTGCGGGCCAAGGAGGGCCTCGCGCTCATCAACGGCACCCAGCTCACCGTCGGGCTGGCGGCGCTGGTCGTCACCGACGCCGAGCGGCTGCTGCGGGCCGCCGACGCCGCCGGCGCTCTCACCACGGAGGTGACGATGGGGTCGACGGCGGCCTCGGAGGCGGCGGTCCAGGCGGTCCGGCCCCACGCCGGCCAGGCGGCGAGCGCGCGGAACGTCAAGCGGCTGTGCGCCGACAGCGAGATCGTCGAGTCCCACCGCAACTGCGACCGGGTCCAGGACGCCTACTCGATCCGGTGCCTGCCGCAGGTCCACGGCGCCGTCCGCGACGCGGTCGCCCACCTCCGGGCGGCCGTCGAGACCGAGCTCAACAGCGCCACCGACAACCCGCTGGTGTTTCCCCCGGGGCAGGTCGACCGTCGCACCTCCGGCACCGACGCCGCCGACGTCGTGTCGGGCGGCAACTTCCACGGCGAGCCGCTGGCGCTGCGGCTGGACTACCTCGTCGGCGCACTGACCGAACTGGCTGCCGTCGCCGAGCGCCGCGTCGACCGCATCCTCAACCCGAACGTCCAGGAGGACCACCTGCCGCCGTTCCTGGCCGGCGAGCCCGGGCTGGAGTCGGGCTACATGCTGGCGCAGTACCGCGCCGCCGCGGCGGTGGCGGACTGCCGCACCGTGGGGCGGGCCGCGACCGACACCGTCCCGGTCAGCGGCAACCAGGAGGACCACGTCAGCATGTCGGCGACGGCGGCGTTCGGCGCCCGCCGGGCGCTCCGGCACGCCCGCACCGCGGTCGCCGTCGAGCTCCTCTGTGCCGCCGAGGCCGCCGAGCACGTCGACGACGACCTGGCCCACGGCGCCGGCACCGGCGCGACCCACGGGGCGGTCCGGACGGTCGTCGACCCGCTCGACGGCGACCGCCCGCCGGGGCCGGAGATCCGGGCGGCTGTGGCGCTGGTCGAGACTGGTGCGCTGGACGACGCGCTCCGGGCGGCGGTGCCCGAGGTGGAGTGAGGTCGGGCGGTCACCGGGCCGGTTCGACGGCCTCGCCGTCGGGGTCGGCGGCCTCGTCGTCGCCCGCGAGGGCGGTCGTCGTCTCGACGTTGACCGACTCGCCCTCCTCGCCCTCGCCGTGGCTCTCCAGCACCGCTGTCACCAGGTCGAGGTACTCGCCGACGTCGACGTCGTACTGCTCGCGGGCCATCGCCGCGTACTCGTTGTCGCCGCGGTCGAAGGCCTCGATGCGGTCGAGCGTGCGGTCGGCGGTTTCGACGACCCACCGGTCGCGGGTCGCCGAGTCGACGACCGTGATGGACTCGGGCCGGACCGAGACGTTGACCCCGCCCTCGTCGGTCTCGTAGGTCCGGGGCTTGCCGGCGACGGCGACGTAGGCCGGCGGCTCGAGGTCCCGGAGCGTGCTGGCGGCGTCGGGCTGGTACTGGCCGGCGTAGACGAAGAACGTCCCCGTCGGGTCGACGATGCGGCCGCGCCAGTACTCGCTGTCCTCGCCGACGTCCTCGGTCTCGGTGAGGGTGCCGACGGCGAACACGCGGTTGGCGCGCTCGCCGGTCGGCAGCAGGAGGTACAGCGGCGCGCGGTCGTCGTCGCTCTCCTTGAACGTGTAGCCGGCGTCGTTGAACTCGCGTGCGAAGACGCGGCGGGCGACTTCGCGGGTTGGCGTGGTGCTCATGGTCAGATCGAACGGGCCCGGATGAGGGTCGATTCGGCGTCGGGGGCGCCGGTCAGTTCCTCCTGCTCGTCGGCCAGCACGTACCGGCCGAATGTCGGGCCGTTCACCCGGTAGTACCGCCCGAGGACGCTCTCGCGCATCTCGTCGGCGACCACCGTCGTGTCGAGGGCGTCCATGGCCATCTCCTTGGCCTCCTCCAGCTCGATGCCGGTCAGCGCCTCGGTGGCGGCCTGGTCGAAGATGACCTCGTGGACCTCGTCGCCGTCGTCGAGCACGCCCTTGATCCGGAGGTCGAACTCGCCCTCGACCTCCCCGTGCTCGCTGCAGCGACCGTTCTGGAGGACGCGGGTGCAGTCCTCGTCGGGACACCGCTTGATGAGCCCGCTCCCGGACTGGACGTCCACCAGGGCCCCCTCGACGGTGACGCTGTCGTCGCCGACCTCGATCTCCTCGTCGAGCTCGGTGATGGTCGTGGTCTTGTTGAGCTTGACGGAGAACCGGCCCTCGTACTCGTCGGTGACCACGTTGCCCAGCGCGTAGGTCTTGCCCTCCTCGAGCTCCGGGAGGTCGGACTTGGCCCACTTGGTGAACTTGATGGTGCCGGACTCGTCGCCCAGCAGGCCCACCTGGGCGACGGCGTCGCTGCGGGGCTCCCACAGCTCGACGACCGTCGCCCGGACGTCGACCCACTGCTCGGGGGCGTCGACGTCGGCCACCTGGACGGTCTCGTTCGAGCCGCCGCCCAGCTGGTCGCGGTCCATGTCCGACTCGTCCAGCAGCCCGGACACCACGCTCCGGCGGGCCTCGTCGGCGGGGACCTTGTAGTCCTCGACGAGCGTCCGGAGGCGCTCGTGGATGTCGTCCTCGCTGGTGTCCAGCGAGTCCGAGAACTGCTCGTGTATCTCTGCCGCGTGGGTACGCAAATCTGTCATGGTTCTCACGCCTCCGCGTGTTTTCGATGGGAGGCGTACGCCGGTTGGTGCCCACCGGTATAAAAATCTCCGTAACCTCGGTGGAAGTGGAGCGCCAGAATCGTGGGCGAGCCCCCGGCGCCGCTGGACGGTTGGGCGACCTCGCTGTCGTCGATCGGCCATCCCGCAGACGTCCTTGCTCGCGGTGCGTGGGCCGGCGGCGTGGAGAGACGTCCGACCCGCGAGACCGCAGGACTCTGGCTCGAACACCACCCCAACCATCCGAAACGTCCGCCTGCTCGACCGGACGCGTGCTTCGGACTTGCAACCGCCACCGCCGACCGCCGCTCGTGCTCGAGCCTATCGTACCGCCGGAAAGCTCCCGCCCTGCCGACTGATCCCCCGGCCATCTGATGTCAGTTGGCCACCGACCGGGTGGGGCTGAAAGGGGGCGTTCAGGCCGGGCGAAGCCGAGCACGAGAATCCAAACCAGCGTCAGCACAACCGCGACCGGACTGCCCTCCACTGTCCCAAAGAGCTAACCGCCCGCCGGCACTCCACCGGACCATGCCCGTCGACACCTCCGCCGACGTGGCGGCGCTGACCGAACGGCTGGTCGCCGCCTTCGACGCCGGCGAGGACGACGCCCGCCCGGTCGCCCAGCGCGCCCGGCTGATGGTCGACGAGGGCGACTGGGCCCCCGCGACCGAACTCCCGGACGCGCTGGTCGACCGTCTCCGGGACGCCCCGCGGGGCCACGACACGCTGGCCGACCGGTGGGCCTGGTTCGTCAAACAGAAGGCCGCCCTCGGAACCTTCGAGCCGGGCCGGTACCTGTAGGCGACCCACGTGCGGGGTCGACGCCCCGGGTCCGGCGGCGCTGTCGGCATCCGTCACGTTATTGCCGGGCGACCACCTCGTCCCCGACGATGGAGTACCTGGAGCGCCGGCGGGCGCGGGTGGAGGACCGGCTGGAGACGGTCCTCGCCGACGTCGACCCGCCGGCGCTCGCCGACCGGGTCGAGCACGTCTCGCTGTCGGGCGGCAAGCGGGTGCGGCCGACGGTGACGATGCTGGTCTGCGAGGCCGCCGGCGGCGACGACGCCCAGCTCGAGGACGCCGTCGACTTCGCCGTCGGCGTCGAGCTGGTCCACAACGCCTCCCTGGTGGTCGACGACATCATCGACGAGTCGACGGTGCGGCGGGGGGTCCCCTCGGCGTGGTCGGCGTTCGGCCACGGCCCGGCCATCGTCGCCTCCGACGGGCTGCTCGGCGAGGCGTTCGCGCTGTTCTCCCGCGACGAGCGCGCGATGCGGGCCGTCGCCGAGTCGATGGTCGAGCTGGGCGAGGGCGAGGCCACCGAGCTCGCCGACCGCCCGACGACGGAGGCGGAGTACATGGAGCTGGCCCGCCGGAAGACGGGGGCGCTGTTCCGGGCCGCCGCCGAGCTCGGGGCCATCGCGGCCGAGGCCGACCCCTACACCGTCGAGGCCTTCGGCTCGTACGCCGAGGACGTCGGCGTGGCCTTCCAGATCCGCGACGACGTGCTCGACGCCACCGCCGACGCCGAGGACCTGGGCAAGCCGACCGGCCAGGACGCCGCGATGGAGCGCCCGTCGCTGGTCCGGGTCACCGACCTCTCGCCCGAGGCGGCCAACCGCCGGGCCCACAGCCGCAGCGACGAGGCGCTGGAGTCCCTCGAGCGCGCCTCGGCGGCGGACTCCGAAGCGATGGACTACCTCCGGGACCTCGCGGAGTTCGTCGTCGTCCGCGAGCGCTGACCGGTCGGCCCGGGACCGCTACTGGGCCGCCTCGCGGCGGGCCGCCTCGGTCCGGGACTCGGCGACCGCGAACGCCAGCGTACTCACCACGCCGAGCAGCGTCCCCGCCGCCAGCGCGGCGACGAGGAACTCCAGCTCGGCGAACCGGCCCCGGGCGAGGAAGAAGGCGCTCAGCGCCTGGAGCACGACCGCGATGGCGACGACGTAGAACGGCGCGTTGAGGTAGCGCCACCGGAACGTACCCGCCAGGTACTCGTCGGTGACCCGCCCCAGCGACGCCACGATGCCAGCGGCGGCGATCCACCGGAGCGCGCCGAACACCAGCGCGGCGATCACGACGCCAGCGCCGAGTTCGCCGCTCGTCGCGGCCCGCTCGGCCTCGAGCTCGGCCAGGCCCTGGAGGCCGCCGACGAACAGCAGCGCGGCGGCGACGGCGTAGGTCACCAGCGTCACCCGGCCGGCGAACAGACCCGCGCGTGCCCGGTCGACCACGTCGTCGAGGATGCGCTCGACGCCCAGCCCCCGCGAGAGCACGTACAGCCCCAGCAGCGCCGACACCGCGCCCAGCGTCGACCCCGGGAGGTCGAAGAAGTTCGCGACGATGGCGAGCGGGTAGATGAGCAGCAGGATGCCCAGCGGCACCAGGATGGTGCCGCGCGTCTCGGGGTCGTCGAGCACCTGCTTGATGGTGTAGTACATCGACTCGAGGTCCTGGGCCTGGCGGACGACCACCCGCCGGAC
>CAYWNQ010000051.1:0-11399 GCA_964459695.1 uncultured Halobacteriales archaeon
CCGACGACGCCCCGCACCTCCACCTGCTCCAGCGCGTCCGCGACGAGGCCCACCGGTTCGCCGTCCAGTACCACCAGCAGGTCCGCGACGAGGTGTCGACGGCGCTGGACCAGGTGACCGGCGTCGGCCCCGCGCTGCGCCGGCGGCTGCTCACACGGTTCGGCAGCGTGGCGGGCGTCCGGGCCGCCTCCCGCCGGGAGCTGACGACCGTCGACGGGGTGGGCGAGGCCACCGCCGACCGGATTCAGACGTCGCTCGGGTCGAGCACCTCGTAGGAGACGCCGACCGACCGCAGCCGGTCGGTGTGGGCCGACAGCTCCCGCTCGGCGACCAGCAGGAACACGTCCAGTCCCTTCGTGGCGGCCTCCTCGACGGCGGCGACGGTGCCGAACCGGACGTCCGGCTCGACCCCCGCCGCGCGGGCGGCCGAAAGCGCCTCGGTGCCGGCGACCGCCAGCAGGTCGTGGGCGGCGGCCCGCTCGCCCACCACGTCGGGGGGCACCGCCGCGCTGCCGCCCGCGTCGACCCCCGGCACCCGCAGCGCGGTCACGTCGCCGAGCGCGTGGTCGAGGACGCCCTCGAAGTCGGTGACGCCGACGTCTCTGCCGGCGGGGGCGTCGGTTACCGCGACCGCCGTCGCCTCGTCGGGGTCGTCCCCGTCGTCGACGGGGGAGGCGTGGAGCACCCCCTCGAGCATCGACAGTCGGACGGCCTCGCCCTCGGCGACGGCGGCGTCGGCGACGGCGGTCTCGACCTCGACGGCCTCGATGACCTCCCCGCCGACGTACTCCGCGAAGTCCGCGAGGTCGTCGGTGGTGGAGATGAGCCAGTCCACCCCCTCGTTGGTGACCTCGTAGCGACCGCGGCCCTCGGTGCGGACGAACCCCCGGTCGCGGAGCTCCCCGACGTAGTCGCTGACCGCCTGGGCGGTGACGCCGACGGCCTCGGCGACCTCCTGCTGGCTGACCGCCGGCTGGCGGTCGGCGATCTCGACCAGGATGCGGTAGGCCGAGGCGTCGCGCTGGTTCCGGAGCACGTCGAGCCGGTGGCCCTCGTCCATCGGGCGGCCGTCGGGCCGCCGCCGGGAAGTAAGTTCGCCTCGAGTTGTCCTGCAGCCGCCCTTTCCCCAACTGCAGTTGTGTGCGTGCCCGGCCTCACCGACGCTCGCCGGTCGACCCGACCCGTCGCCGGGAGCCGGTCCCGCGTCGTGTCCCGGTCCGCCGGGTGCCGGTCGACCGGGCCTCGACGACGTAGGTGCCCGCCGGCCGGTCGAACAGCCGCTGGTGGCGGTCGTCGGTCGCGATGGCGGCCAGGGCGACGGCGGTGGTCAGCCAGCTGAACACGATGACGGCGGGGACGTTCCGGACCAGCGCCTGCCCGACCGAGGGCGACCCACCGTCCCGGTCGACGACCCTGACCCCGAACAGCCGCTTGCCCACGGTCTGGCCGTTCCAGAGCCCCTCGAGCAGCCCGCCGTACAGCGGCAGGGTCAGCGCGCCGAGGTAGACGAGTCCCCGCACGCCAGCGCTGGTCGCGGGTCCGAGCAGCCAGGCCAGTCCCAGCCCCACTACGAGCAGTTGGACGAACAGGAGGACCACGTCCACGACCTGTGCGCCGATGCGCTCCCCGACGACGTCGGTGGTCTCGCCGTCGGGGCGGACGGTCTCGCTGGCGGGCACGTTCCAGGCGGGTGGAGGCGGATCGATAACGGTTTCGCCCGGGTCGGGCGACGGGTGGCGACCGGCTACGGCTCCCCGCCCCCGTCGGCCGTCGCGCCGAGCCGCCTGACCTCGGTCCGGAGCCGCTCCATGTCGAAGTCGCCCCGCGAGACGGCGGTCGCCACCGCCGTCACCGACAGCGAGACGGCGGCGGTGCCGACGAACGCCGGGAGGTACGCCGCGGCCGGAAGCGCCCCGACGCCGGGGAGCCCCGCCACGTCGTCCACGAGAGCTGCGACGGGCCAGTGCCGGCCCCGTTCACCTCCCGTGGTGTTCGTGTAGAAATCGTTCGTTGGAAGGCTATTGTGAACAGGTACCAAATAACAAGGTAATGGAGCGTGGCGAGGAGTGGGAGGCGGTCGCCGTCCGGCGACGCTGGCGGGAGCTGGAGCGTCGGCAGCGAGCAGCGACGCGGGCGCTTGCCGGCCTCACGCTCGGGCTGTTCGGCACGGTGCTCCTCGTCTTCGGACTCATTCGGGAAGCCTGTGTCATCGTCGGTCCGTGGCCGCAGGGATGCGTCGGGGTGGTTCCACCCACTACCCGGGCCGTGTTCCTGGTTGCGGGGCCGCTCGCGGTCCTGTCCGGGCTGTTGGTGTACCGGACGCGGCCCGGGGCAGCCTGAGAACGGGTACACGGTGACGCCCGCCGTGGGACCGGACCGCCGGTCGGTATCGTCCCGGGATCGAACGGCGAACCGCCACGGCTCGCCACCGACGGGCGGCTCAGAACTCCTCGGCGGGTGCCGGAACGCCCTCGCCGTCGCCCGCGAGGTCGTGCTCCTGGCGGAGCTCCCGGATGCGGTCCCGGATGTCGGCCGCGAGCTCGAACTCCAGGTTGTCGGCGGCGGCCTGCATCCGCTCTTCGAGCTGCTCGACCACCCGGGCGGCCTCCTCGCGGTCGTCCGGGTCGGCGGTGGCCGCGTCGCCGGTGTCGGTCTTCGAGCCGGGGAGGTTGGTCTCGCCGACGGCCTTGTCGATGGTCGTCGGTTCGTGGCCGTGCTCGGCGTTGAACTCCCGCTGGATCTCCCGGCGGCGGCGGGTCTCGGCGATGGCGTCGTCCATCGCGTCGGTGGTGTCGTCGGCGTACAGCACCACCTCGCCGTTGACGTTGCGGGCGGCCCGGCCCATCGTCTGGACGAGGGTGGTCTCGCTCCGGAGGAACCCCTCCTGGTCGGCGTCGAGGATGGCGACGAGGCTGACCTCCGGGATGTCCAGGCCCTCCCGGAGCAGGTTGATGCCGACCAGGACGTCGATCTCGCCGAGCCGGAGCGACCGCACCAGCTCGTGGCGCTCGAGGGTGTCGGTCTCGTCGTGCATGTAGGCGACGTCGACGCCGGCCTCCTCGAGGTACTCCGTGAGGTCCTCGGCCATGCGCTTGGTGAGGGTGGTCACCAGCACCCGCTCCTCGTCGGGGACGGCGTCGATGCGGTCCAGCAGGTCCTCGACCTGGCCCTCGGCCGGCGCCACCTCGACGGCGGGGTCGACGAGGTGGGTGGGCCGGACGATCTGCTCGACCACCTGGTCGCTGACCTCGCGCTCGAACTCGCCGGGGGTGGCGCTGACGAACAGCGTCCGGCCGGTCTTCTCGCGGAACTCCTCGAACGACAGCGGCCGGTTGTCGAACGCCGTGGGCAGCCGGAAGCCGTTCTCGACCAGCGACTGCTTGCGCGACCGGTCGCCCTCCAGCTGGCCCTTGATCTGGGGGACCGTCTGGTGGGACTCGTCGATGACCGTCAGGAACTCCTCGGGGAAGTAGTCCAGCAGCGTGTAGGGGGCCTCGCCGGTCTCGCGGTCGCTGAGGTGGACGGAGTAGTTCTCGATGCCCGAGCAGTAGCCGGTCTCCTTCAGCATCTCGAGGTCGAACGTGGTCCGTTCCTGGATGCGCTGGGCCGCCACCAGGTCGCCCTGGCGCTCGAAGTGGGCGACCCGCTCGTCGAGCAGCGCCTCGATCTCCCCGATGGCGGTCTCGAGGCGCTGCTCGGGGATGGAGTAGTGCTCGGCGGGGTGCAACAGGACGACCGGCTCCTCGTCGACCACCTCGCCGTGCATCGGGTCGACGGTGGTCATCCGGTCGATCTCCGCCCCCCACAGCTCCACCCGGACGGCGTACCGGCCGTACATCGGGTAGATCTCGACGGTGTCGCCCCGGACCCTGAACGTGCCCTGGGTGAAGTCGACGTCGTTGCGCTCGTAGTTGAGGTCGACCAGCCGCGTCAGCAGCTCCTCGCGGTCGATGGACTGACCAACCTCGAGCTGGAGGGACATGTCGACGTAGTTGCGCGGGTCGCCCAGGCCGTAGATGGCCGAGACCGAGGCGACCACCACGACGTCCTCGCGGGTCAGCAGCGACCGGGTGGCCGAGTGGCGCAGTTTGTCGATCTCGTCGTTGATCGAGGCGTCCTTCTCGATGTACTTGTCCGTCTGCTCGACGTAGGCCTCGGGCTGGTAGTAGTCGTAGTAGGAGACGAAGTACTCCACGGCGTTGTCGGGGAACAGCTCCCGGAACTCCTCGTAGAGCTGGGCGGCCAGCGTCTTGTTGTGCGCGATGACCAGCGTCGGCTGCTGGATCTCCTCGACCACCCACGAGACGGTGTTGGTCTTCCCGGAGCCGGTGACGCCCAGCAGCGTCTGCTCGTCCATCCCGGAGCGGAACCCCTCGGCGAGCTGCTCGATGGCGCCCGGCTGGTCGCCCGCCGGGTCGAACGGCGCGTCGACCCGGAGCGGCCGGTCGACGTCGGGCCGGTCGGGCGCGAGCGGCCCCTCGGTCTCGCTCATCGGTTCCCCCAGGAGCCGAGCGCACTTCAGGGTCGCGTTCGGGACGCCGACCCACCCCAAACCGTTACGGTACCCGACGAGAGAGGGCGGGTATGCCAGCCGAGCGGGACGCGAGGGTGACGGCCGGCACCGACGAGGTCGCGGGGTGGACCATCGCCGGCCTCGGTCTCGTCCTCGTCGGGGCCGCCGTCGTCAACTGGCGGACCGCCGACGTCGACACCTTCGACGCGTTCATCGTCACCCTCCCGGGCGTGGCGACCGCCGCCACGTGGCTCTACCTCCGCCGGAGCGGACTCGGGTCGGAGCTGTACCCCGCGGTGCTCCGCGCTGCGGTGGTCGGTGGCGTCACCCTCGGCGGGTTCGTCCTGGTCGTCGCACTGGTCCAGGGCGGCGACCTGGCGACGACCGTACCGCTGCTGGTGTTCATGACCGGCGTCGGCTGCACCGCGGGGGCCCTGGTCGGCACCAACCGGGCCCAGAGCCGGCGGGCGCGCGAGCAGGCGGCGGCGGTCCGCGAGGAGCGCGAGCGGCTGCGCTTCCTCAACCACCTGCTCCGCCACAACGTGCTCAACAAGGCCAACGTCATCCAGGGCGAGGCGAGCCTGGCCGCCGCGGAGACCGACGCGGATGACCCCCACCTCGACACCATCAGGGGCCAGACCGACGACATGGTCGAGCTGATCGAGAACATCCGCGTGCTCGTGCGGGCGGCCAGCGGGGACACCGCCCGCCGGCCCATCGACCTCACGGCGGAGCTGCGCACCGAGGTCGCCTCGATGGAGGGCGCCCACGAGGCCGCCCGCATCGAGGCCGACGTCCCCGATGACCTGACGGTGCTGGCCGACGACCTGGTCCGGTACGTGTTCGAGAACCTGCTCCACAACGCCATCGTGCACAACGACTCCGACCGGCCCCACGTCGCGGTGACCGCCCGGGCCGAGGGCGACGAGGTGGTCGTCACCGTCGTCGACGACGGCCCCGGCATCCCCGACGCCGACAAGGAGGGCGTGTTCGAGCCGGGGATGGACACCGGCTACGGGGTCGGCCTCCACCTGGTCAGGACGCTCGTCACCGAGTACGGCGGCTCGGTCGAGGTGGGCGACGCCGACCCCCGCGGCGCGGTCGTGACGGTGCGGCTCCCCGCGGCGTAGGGGCGCGGGCACCCGCTACCGGTTCAGCGTGTGGATGGCCTCCCCGCGGGCGTTCGCGGCGGCCTCCATCACCGCCTCCGAGAGCGTCGGGTGGGTGTGGATGGTGGCGGCGACGTCCTCGAGCCGGGCGCCCATCTCGACGGCGAGCCCGAGCTCGGCCACGAGCTCGCTGGCCTCCGGGCCCACGACCTGGGCCCCCAGCAGGAACTCCGTGTCGGCGTCGGCGACCACCCGGACGAACCCCTCGTCCTCGCCCAGCGTGAGCGCCCGACCGGAGGCCTGCATCGGCATCGTGCCCACGACGGGGTCGAACCCCTCCGCGTCGGCCTCGGCCTCGGTCAGCCCGACCGTGCCGACCTCGGGGTCGGTGAACACCGCCGCCGGGACCGCCTGGTAGTCCAGCGCCGCGGGCTCGCCGGCGATGACCTCGGCGGCGACCTCGCCCTCCGCGCTGGCCTTGTGGGCGAGCATCGGCTCGCCGGCCACGTCGCCGACGGCGAAGACGTGCTCGAGGTCGGTCCGGGCGCGGTCGTCGGTCGCCAGGAAGCCGTCGTCGTCCGTCTCGAGCCCGACCGCCTCGAGGTCGACGGTGTCGGTGACGGGCTCGCGGCCGACCGCCACGAGCACCCGGTCGGCGTCGTAGGTGGCCGGCTCTCCGTCCTCGGTCTCCGTGGTTACCCTGACGCCGTCGTCGGTCGCCTCCCAGGAGTCGGCGCCCTCGCCGAAGGAGAAGTCGATGCCCAGCGACTCGGCCCGCTCGCGGACGACGCGGGCCACGTCGTCCTCGTAGGTCGGCAGCACGTCGTCGAGCACCTCCACCACGGTCACGTCGGTCCCCAGCTTCGCGAACACGGTCGACAGCTCCATCCCGATGTAGCCGGCGCCGACCACGACCAGCCGCTCGGGGACGGACTCGAGCCCCAGCGCGTGGGCCGAGGACAGCACGTGCTCGCCGTCGAACGCGAATCCCGGCAGCTCGATGGGCCGGCTCCCGGTGGCGACGACGGCGTGCTCGAACTCGACGGTCTCGCTGCCCTGGCCCTCGCCGCCGTGGGCGACCCGCGCGCTGTGCTCGCCGGCGAACTCGGCGCGGCCGGGCATGAGGTTCACCCCGTTGCCCTTGCAGAGCTGTTCGACGCCCCCGGTCAGCCGGTCGACGACGCCGTCCTTCCACTCCACCATCCCCGAGAGGTCGACGGCGGGGTCGGCGTGGACGCCCATCGCCTCGCCGGTGGCGGCGTCGTGGGCGACGTCGGTCGCCGTGACGAGCGCCTTCGAGGGGATGCAGCCCCGGTTGAGGCAGGCCCCGCCGTAGGCGTCCTCCTCGACCAGCGTCACGTCGAGGTCGAGCTGGGCGGCCCGGATGGCGGCCACGTAGCCCCCGGGGCCGCCCCCGATGACCAGTACGTCCGTCCCGGTGGAGATGTCTCCGACGACCATCGTCTACCCGGACAGTCGCCCGCCCCGCATAAAAACGGGCAGGAATTGCCACGGACGACCCCTGGCTACTCCAGCAGCAACAGCTCGGGCTCCTCGAGGTAGGCCTTGACCTGGTTGGTGAACGCCGCGGCCTCCGCGCCGTCGATGACCCGGTGGTCGATGGACAGCGACAGGGTGAGCACCTTCCGGGGCACCACCTCGCCGTCGTGGACGCGGGGCCGGTCCTTGATGGCGCCCAGGCCCAGGATGGCGGTCTCGGGGTAGTTGATGATGGGCGTGGCGTACTCGCCGCCGATGGCGCCGAAGTTGGTGATGGAGAACGTGCCGCCCTGCATCTCCTCGCGGGCGATGGAGCGGTCCCGGGCCTTCGCGACCAGCTCGCGCATCTCCTCGCCGAGCTCGAGCAGGCCCTTGTGGTCGACGTCCTCCACCACCGGCACCATCAGCCCGGCGTCGGTGGCGGTGGCGACCCCGATGTTGTAGTAGCGCTTGTAGACGACCTCCTCGGCCTCCTCGTCGAGCTGGCTGTTGAGGACCGGGTGCTCCTTCAGCGCGGCGACGACGGCCTTCATCACGAACGGCACGTAGGTCAGCTTCGACCCGCGCGCCTCGGCCTCGTCGTCGAGGCGCTCGCGGACCTCGACCAGCCGCGTCACGTCGACCTCGTCGTGGTGGGTGACGTGGGGCGCGGTGTACTTCGAGCGCTCCATCGCCTCGCCGATGGTCCGGCGGATGCCCCGGTAGGGCTCGCGCTCCTCGGGCCGTTCGCCCGGACCCGCGGCGACGCCCCGGGCGTCGGCGGCCTGGGCGGCCTGCTGGGCGTCGGCGTACTCCCTGACGGCGTCGGCAGTGACGAACGCCTCGCCGTCGCGCTCCTCGACGGCGGGCACGGCGTCGATGTCGACCCCCGCCTCGTCGGCGACCCGCCGTGTGGCCGGCACCGCGAGCGTCCGGTCGCGGTCGGCGGCCCCGGCCGCCGTGGCGGTGGAGGACTCCCCCGCGCTCGCGGCCGGCTCGTCGTCGGTCGACGTCGCCGCCCGCTCGACGGCCGACGTGACGGCCTCCCCGTCGCCCGGCTGCTCGTCCGTGGCCGCCGCCTCAACGCTCTCCGCCCCGCCGCCCTCGGCGTGGGCCCGCACGTCGGCCTCGGTGACCCGGCCGCCCGGCCCGGACCCCTCGACGGCGCCGAGGTCGACGCCACGCTCGCGGGCCAGCCGCCGGGCTGACGGCGCCGCGAAGGTCCGCCCGGTCCCCCCCGCGGCCGCCTCGGTCCCGTCGCCGCCGGCCTCGCCCGGCTCTGGCGTCGCTGCCTCGCCGGCGGCCCCGCCACCCGCCTCGTCGGCGCGCTCCGGTTCGGCCTCGACCGCGTCCTCGTCGACCTCGCCCTCGACCTCGATGGTGACGATGACCTCGCCGACCGCCGCCATCTCGCCGGCACCGACCAGGATCTCGGCGATCGTGCCGTCGACCGGCGAGGGGACGTCGACGACCGCCTTGTCGGTCTCGGCCTGGGCCAGCACCTCGTCCTCGGTGACGGCGTCGCCGGGTTCGACCAGCCACTCGACGATCTCGGCCTCGGCCAGCCCCTCTCCGACGTCGGGGAGCTCGTACTCGAACACCATTGGTCAGAACTCCGCCACCTCGCGGACGGCGTCGGTGATGCGGGCGGGCTCGGGGAGGTAGTAGTCCTCGAGTGCGTACAGCGGGTAGGGCACGTCGAAGCCCGTCACCCGCTGCACTGGCGCCTCCTGGTACAGCAGCGCGTTCTCCTGGATGGTGGCGACCACCTCGCCGGCGAGTCCGCCGGTCTTGGGCGCCTCGTGGACCACGACCGCCCGGCCGGTCTTCTCGAAGCTCTCGAGGATGGTCGCCTCGTCCAGCGGCGACAGGGTCCGGAGGTCGACGACCTCGACGTCGACCTCGTCGGCCAGCCCCTCGGCTGCCTCCAGCGAGGGCCGGGTCATCGCGCCCCACGTGAACAGCGACACGTCGCTGCCCGCCCGGCGCACCGCGGCCTCGCCCAGCGGGACGGTGTGCTCCCCGTCGGGGACCTCCTCGCGGAACGCACGGTAGATCAGCTTCGGCTCGAGGAAGACCACGGGGTCCGGGTCCCGGATGGCCGAGGTCAGCAGCCCCTTCGTGTCGGCGGGGGTCGAGGGGATGACGACCTTGAGGCCGGCCTCGTGGACGTAGAACGCCTCCTTGGACTCGGAGTGGTGCTCGGGGGCGCGGATGCCGCCGCCGTAGGGCGCCCGGAGCACCATCGGGAGGTTGAACCGCCCGCGCGAACGGGTCCGCAGCCGGGCCATGTGGCTCACGATCTGGTCGAAGCCGGGGTACATGAACCCGGAGAACTGGATCTCCGGGACGGGCCGCAGGCCGTAGGCCGCCATGCCGACGGAGGTCCCGACGATGCCCGACTCGGCCAGCGGCGTGTCGATGACGCGGTCCGGGCCGTACTCGTCGATGAGGCCCTCGGTGGCCCGGAAGACGCCGCCGTTCTCGCCGACGTCCTCGCCGAGCACGACCACGTCGTCGTCGCGGCCCATCTCGTCGTGGAGGCCCTCTCGGACGGCGCCCACCAGAGTGAGGCTCTCGCCCATGGTCAGTCCTCCAGGAGAGCGTCGTCGCCGTGGCGCTCGCGCAGCTCGGCGAGGTAGTCGCGCTGGCGCTCCAGCCGGGGCGTGGGCTCGTCGTAGACGTTGTCGAACATGTCCTCGGGGTCGGGTCGTTCGGTCGTCTCGGCGGTCTCGATGGCGTCGGCGACCTCCTCCTCGACGCCCTGCTGGATGGCGTCGACGCGCTCGTCGTCGAGCGCGCCGCGGTCCCGCAGGAACGCCTCCAGCCGCGGGATGGGGTCTTTCTCCTTCCAGCGCTCGACCTCCTCCTCGTCGCGGTACACCGACGGGTCGTCGGCGGTGGTGTGGGCGCCGAACCGGTACTGGACGGCCTCGATCATGGTGGGCCGCAGCTCGTCCTCGCCCGGCTCCTTGGCCTTCTCGACGGCCTCGCGAGTGACCTGGTAGACCGCCAGCGGGTCCATGCCGTCGACCTGGACGCCCTCGAAGCCGTAGGCGGCGGCCTTCTGGGCCAGCGTCTCGCTGGCGGTCTGGCGCTCCCGGGGCACCGAGATGGCCCACTGGTTGTTGTTGCAGAAGAACACCGCCGGCACGTCGAACACGCCGGCGAAGTTCAGCCCCTCGTGGAAGTCCCCCTCCGAGGTGGCGCCGTCGCCGAAGTAGCAGATGAACGCCCGCGGGGACTCCTCCTTGAGCTTCGAGGCCCAGGCCAGCCCCGTGGCGTGGGGGATCTGGGAGGCGATGGGCACCGCCACGGGGAAGATGTTGCAGTCGGCGAGCCGGTTGCCCCGCTCGTCGCCCATCCAGTAGCGCAGCGTCTCCTCGAGCTCGAGGCCGCGGGCGTAGGCCGCGGCGTGCTCGCGGTAGGACTGGACCATCCAGTCGGCCTCGTCCAGCGCCGTCGCGCTGCCGATCTGGGCGCCCTCCTGGCCCGACAGCGGCGGGTAGGTGCCCATCCGGCCCTGTCGCTGGAGGCTGACCGCGCGCTGGTCGAAGTGGCGGGCCAGCCGCATCTCGCGGTACATCTCGACCATCTGCTCGTCGTCCAGGTCCGGGACGTCGCCGACGACGGTGCCGTCGTCGTCGAGGACCTGGACCCGGTTGCTCGGATCGCGCTCGAGCGTGCTCACGGTCGGACCCACCGTTCGTCCATGCCCGAACGGAATCCCGCCCGCGACAAAGGGTTTTCGTAAATAGGTTTCCAACCGTGCGGTTATTGCCGCGAGACCCCCGGAGTCACGCCCGGCGGGGCCTCGCCGGGGTGGTCAGTCCGCCGGGGGCCGGGCCTCGGCGCGGGCCTGCTCGACGCTCTTGCCGTCCCGGAGCAGCGCCTCGACGAAGAGTTCGCCCGCCCTGTACGACGACCGCACCATCGGCCCCGAGGCAGAGTAGAGGAAGTCGAACTCCGCCTCGGCGACGCGGCGCCAGGTGTCGAAGACGTCCGGGTGGACGTACTCGCTCACCTCGAGGTGGCGCCGCGAGGGCTGGAGGTACTGGCCGAAGGTGACGACGTCGACGCCGACCGTCCGGAGGTCCCCGAGCGTCCGGTAGACCTCGTGGGCGTACTCGCCGACGCCGAGCATCAGCGACGTCTTGGTGTAGACGTCCGCCCGGGCGGCCTGGCGCAGCACCGACAGCGACTGCCGGTAGCCCGCCCGCCGGTCGCGCACCGGCCACTGGAGGCGCTCGACGGTCTCGACGTTGTGGGCGAACACGTCCGGGCCGGCGTCGAGGATC
>CAYWNQ010000052.1:0-11276 GCA_964459695.1 uncultured Halobacteriales archaeon
CCGCGGTCTGGACGTTCCCCTCCCGGAGCACGATGTTCCCGTCCAGGACCGTGAGTTCGCGCACGAGCCGGCCGTGGTCGATGGTCCCGTACGGGACGCCGGTGTGGTGGGCGTCCCGGACGAGGTAGTCCATCCGGTCGACGTCGAGCTCGCCGGAGATGAGGCCGCCGTACCGGCCCTCCCCGCGGACGAGTCCGGCGACGCGGTCGGGGTCGAGGCCGTGGTCGTCCAGGACCTCGGCGACGGGTCCGTCCGTCAGGAGGTCGCCGACGTCCGTGTGCGAGAGCCCCGTGGGCCGCTCGACCAGGCCCTCCACGTTGTGGCTGTAGGGGGTATGCCCGATGTCGTGGAGGAGGGCCGCCGCCCGGACGTGTTCCGCGGCGTCGCCGGCGACGTTGAGGTGGCCGAGGGTCCGGCTGGCGAGGTGGTAGACCCCGAGGCTGTGCTCGAACCGGGTGTGGTTCGCCGACGGGTAGACCAGCGCGACGGTGCCGAGCTGCTTCACCCGCCGGAGCCGCTGCACCGGCGGCGTGTCGAGCAGGGCCAGCGCCACTCCCTCGACCTCGATGTGGTCGTGGACGCTGTCCTTGATCGGCTTCATGGTCGGCCATCGCGCGGTCCCGCCATAAAACGCCACGGACGGCACCCCGCTCGCCCGGCAGTCGCCCGCGCCGAGCGGGATACTTTTGCCCCTCGCCTGGCACCGGCCACCATGGTGACGTGCCTCGCCGGCGGGACGGGGACGCCGAAGCTGCTGCGCGGCGTCCCGGCCGACCGGGAGGTGACGGTCGTCGCGAACACCGGCGACGACGTCGAGATCGGTGGCCTGGTGGTCTGTCCCGACCTCGATACGGTGCTGTTCCTCGGGGGCGGTGTGCTCGACCGGACGACGTGGTGGGGCATCGAGGGGGACACGACCGAGACGCACGATCGGCTCCAGTCCCTCGCCGCCGACGCCGGTTTCGAGCCGGGGCCGCGGTACCTCCCCGACGCCGCCCAGACGGCCGGCCGCGACCTCGCCCGCTGGCGGCGGTTCTCGGGTGTCGGCGAGTTCATGACCATCGGCGACCGCGACCGGGCGGTCCACGTCATGCGCACCAGCCTGCTGGACGAGGGCTACACGCTGACAGCGGTGACCGAGCGACTCGCGACGGCGTTCGACCTGGACTGGCGGCTGCTCCCGATGAGCGACGACCCGGTAGCCAGCATCGTCCACACGCCCGACGGCCCGATGCACTTCCAGTCGTACTGGGTCGCCCACCGGGCCGAGCCGGCCGTCGAGTCGGTCGAGTTCCGCGGGGCCGACGCCGCCGAGCCCTCCGACGCCGTGCGCCACGCCCTGACGGAGCCGGTCGTCATCGGGCCGTCGAACCCGGTCACGAGCCTCGGCCCGCTGCTCGCCCTCGACGGGGTCGCCGAGGCGCTCGCCGCCACGCCGACGGTCGCCGTCTCGCCGTTCGTCGGCGACCGGGTCTTCTCGGGCCCGGCGGCGAAGCTCATGGCCGGCACGGGGCGCGACCCGTCGACCGCCGGCGTCGCGGCGGCCTACCCATTCGCGGACGCCTTCGTCCTTGACGACGCCGACGACACCGAGCTCGACCGCCCCGTCGTCCGGACGGACACGACGCTCGACACGGCGACCGACGCCGAGCGCGTGTGGGACGCCTGCGACCGGGCCCTCGCGGCGGTGGGCGCCTGATGTTCGACCCACGACTCGCCCTGGCGAGTCTGAGCGGTCAGTCGGACGCGGACTGGGCCCGCGCGGGGTTACCCTTCGCCGGCGCGGCCTTCCTCGGCGGGATCGCCGTGGACGAGGCGTCGGTCGCGGCGGCCGAGCGCATGGTGGCCGACCGTGACCGCGACGAGTTCCTCCCCGACGACCCGCCGGCCTTCATCGACGACCAGCTGGCGGCCCTGGCGGACACCCCGCTGCTGGCGGGCTTCAATGTCCGAAGCGCCACCGTCGAGCCCCTCCGGGCGGCCGCGTCGATCTGTCGGGACCACGGCGCGGTCATCGAGGTGAACGCCCACTGCCGGCAGGCGGAGCTCTGCGCCGCCGGCTGCGGCGAGACGCTGTTACAGGACGCCGACCGCCTGGTATCGTTCGTCCGCGCCGCCGCGGCGACCGGCGCGACGGTGGGCGTGAAGGTCAGGGCCGAGGTGACGGGGGTGGACCTGCCCGCGCTCGCCCCGCGGCTGGCGGCGGCGGGCGCCGCCCTGCTCCACGTCGATGCCATGGATTCGGAGCCGGTCATCCGCGACATCGTCGACGCCACCGGACCGGCGCTGTTCGTCATCGCGAACAACGGCGTCCGGGACCGGGAGACGGTCCACGAGTACCTCGAGTACGGCGCCGATGCCGTCAGCGTCGGCCGCCCCAGCGACGATCCGGTCGTCCTCGGCCGGGTCCGGACCGCCGTCGACGAGTGGGTCGCCGAGCGGGGGGCCGTGCCGGCTGGCCCGGGTTCGGACCCATGACGCCCGCCGATCACGCCCAGCTGGCCCTCCTCCTCGAGGTCGCCGCCACCCCGACGCCCGGCGCCGTCGACCGACATCACGACCACCCGGACCTCCACTTCGCGCACCTGCTGGCCGGGGCCGTCGGGGCCGGGGACGGGCTCGCGGACGCCGCCGCGGGCGGCCCGGTCGGCGCGGCGTTCGAGACGGCCGTCCGGGGGATGGCCGACGCCCAGACGGCCGGGAACACCCAGTTCGGCGCCCTGCTGGCCCTCGTACCGTTGGTCCGCGCCGCCGCCACAGAGGAACTCACGTCCGAGAGCGTGCAGGCCGTCGTCACGGGAACCACCGTCGACGACGCCGTCGCCTTCTGCCACGCGTTCGACCACGTCGACGTTGCGCTGGCCGACCCGCCGGCCGAGCTGGCAGACGTCGACGTCCGGGACCCGGCCGGGGCTGCCCGAGCGGTCGAGCACCGGGAGTGGACGCTGGCGACCCTCATGGACCGATCGGCGGGAGCGGACGCCATCGCTCGCGAGTGGACGACGGGATTCGAGCGGTCGTTCGGGGCCGCGGCGGCCATCGCGGCGGCCGACGGGCCGGTCGCCGACCGGGCGGCGTCGGTCTTCCTCGAGCTGTTGGCCGAGGCGCCCGACACGCACATCGCGACGTGCCATGACGCGGCGACCGCCCAGCGCGTCAGCGAACGAGCCCGGGCGACCGTCGAGGGGAACGCCGATCCCGACTCGCTGGCCCGGGATCTCCTGACGGCCGGGATCAACCCGGGAGCGACGGCCGACCTCCTCGCCGCGGGGCTGTTCGTCGCGCTCGAGCGGGGGCTGACGGTATGATACGGAGCGGCCCACCCGGCGCGACCGCTGAGGGGGCCAGATGACCGCCGACTGGCCCGTGGCGCTCCCCGGGCTCACCGAATCGGTCGTCACGACGCCGACGACCGACGATCGGTGGGCGCTGGCGGCCCTCGGGCTCCACCCCGGCGAGCCGGTGACCGCCCGGACCTGGGGGGCGACCCGAACCCGGGCGAACTTCGAGCGCGAGGGACGGGGGTTCGTCCAGTTCGTCCGGGACCCCGTGGTCTTCGTGGAGGCGGCGCTCGGGGCGCCGACGGTCGACGAGCCGATCCTCGACGTCGCGGCCGCGTGGGCCGAGGTCACCGTCGAGCGCGTCGAATCGGGGACCTCGACCGGGACGGCCTGGGTCGACTGGGAGCTGTCCCCCGTCGACGCGGACCGCCGCCACGAGACGGTCCCGACGATCCGGCGCGGGTTCAACGCGGTCATCGAGGCGACGGTCGACGCCTCGCGCCTGGGTCACCCGGCCTACGACGACGAGGCGGTCCGCGAGCGGCTGGTCCGCCACCGGACCGTGGTCGAGCGATGCGGGAGCCCGAGCGACCGCGAGGCGCTGGCCCGCTTGGACGAGCTCGTGGACGACTGAAGCCGGGTCGGGTGGCGCCGGTTCGAATCGCTCCCGACGCCGGGATTGCCAGCCCCTCCCACGGAACGCCTATACGTCGCCGGCGGCTCCCCGTCGCATGGAATACGAGGAGCAACTCGACCGGGCCCTCGACGCGGTCCCCGAACTCGGGACCGAGGGGGACCGGCTGTCCGTGCCCGATCCGAGCGTCCAGCAGGACGGCGCGTTCACCCGGCTGGTGAACCTGCCCGCTATCGCCGACGCCCTCTCGCGGGACCCCGAGCACATCCACCGGACCATCCAGCGCGACCTCGGGACGAACGGCCAGTGGGACGGCTCGCAGGCCCGATACAACGGCCAGTTCACCCCCGCCGACTTCGACGGGGCCATCGCGGCCTACATCGCCGAGTACGTCGCCTGTTCGGAGTGTGGCCGGCCGGACACCCGGATGGTCACCGAGGACCGCAACCTGATGCTGCGGTGTACCGCCTGTGGCGCCTTCCGGCCGGTGCGCAAGAAGCGGCGCACGGCGACGAACGCCCAGCGACCCGTCCTGGAAGAGGGGACCACCTACGAGCTGGAGATCACGGGCACGGGACGGAAGGGCGACGGCGTGGCCGAACGGGGCAAGTACACCATCTTCGTCCCCGGCGCCCAGGAGGGCCAGACCGTCACCGCCGCCATCGAGTCCATCAGCGGGACCCTGGCGTTCGCCCGGCTGGTGTAGCCCGCGGCCGTCTCGGGTTAGGTGGCTTTATGGCCGCCAATCGTCAACGTGGGGGTACATGGCCATCAAGCCGTCGTACATCAAGAACATCGCCAAGGCCCTCATGGAGCAGTATCCGGAGGCCTTCTCCGACGACTTCGAGCAGAACAAGGCGAGCGTGACGGAGCTGACCAACATCGACTCCAAGGAGGTCCGCAACCGGGTCGCGGGCTACGTCACGCACAAGCAGTCCTCGCCCGTCTCCGCCTGAGCCTGCATCCTCGCGAGTCGTCTGCCGACGAGCGACAGCTCGCCTGCCGGGAGCCGTCGTCGGTCCCTCCCCCGATTGGGTCGCCGGCGCATCACAATCGTTTTCCCCTCGAAGAGCCTCGCCTTGCCAATGACTACCACTGTCGGGGTCCTCGGCGCCACTGGCGCCGTCGGCCAGCGCTTCATCCAGCTGCTGGCCGGACAGCCAGCGTTCGACATCGCCGCGTTGACCGCCAGCGATGACAGCGCCGGCCACCCGTATCGCGAGGTGGCCAAATGGCGCGTCGACAGCCCGATCCCGGACGTGGTCGCCGACGTCACCGTGACGGCCACCGAGCCGGCTGCCGTGCCCGACGACGTCGAGCTGGTCTTCTCCGCGCTCCCGTCCGGCGTCGCGGCCGAGGTCGAACCGGCCTTCTGCGAGGCCGGCTACGTCGTCTGCTCGAACGCGTCGAACGAACGCCAGGCCGACGACGTCCCGCTGATCATCCCGGAGGTCAACGCCGACCACCTCGGCCTCATCGACGTCCAGCGCGACGCCCGTGGCTGGGACGGCGCGCTCGTCAAGAACCCCAACTGTTCGACCATCACCCTCGTCCCGACGCTGGCCGCGCTGGCGCACTTCGGCCTGGAACGGGTCCGCGTCGCCACGCTCCAGGCCGTCTCGGGCGCCGGCTACTCCGGGGTCACGTCGATGGAAATCATCGACAACGCCCTGCCCCACATCAGCGGCGAGGCGGACAAGATGGCGGCCGAGAGCCGGAAGCTCCTCGGCTCGTTCGACGGGACCGCGGTGCAGTGGCACGACGCCGACGTCTCGGCCTCGTGTAACCGCATCCCGACCATCGACGGCCACCTGGAGAACGTCTGGGCCGAGCTGACGGACGACGTCACGCCGGCCGAGGCGGCCCGGGCGATGCGCGAGTTCCCGTCGCTCGACCTCCCGTCGTCGCCCGACCCGTTCATCACGGTCTTCGACGCGATGGACCGGCCCCAGCCGCGCCTCGACCGGCTCCTCGGCGGCGGCATGGGCGTCTCGGCGGGCGGTATCGAAGCCGTGCCGAGCGGCGGACTGCAGTACAACTGCCTGGCCCACAACACCATCCGCGGCGCCGCGGGGGCGAGCGTGCTGAACGGCGAGCTACTGGTCGACGACGGTTGGGTGTAGCGTCGGGCCCGGCGGGCCGCTCAGACGGACGTCCAGCCGCCCCGGATGTCGGCCGAGGACATCGACATGTCGTGGACGTCCTCGGCGTGACGCTGGACGAACTCGACGAGCTCGTCCTCGGCCTCGGAGCGGATCATGAACGCGCAGGCGGAACATTGGTACTCTTTGGTCATGGTGTCACCGCAGGAACCCGTTCGGCGCGGCGGACCGTTGTAAGCCACCCCTTGGCCAGTCCGTCGTCGGGGAAAGGGCGGCTGAACGCTGGCCGAACGACGACCCCCCGTGAGGACCCGAGCGGGGCGCCCGGTAAGCCGATCCTAGGCGCCGTCGGTCTTCTCGTGGTGGGTGCGATGGCGCCGCTTCGCCTCCTCGAGGTCGACCCGTTCCCAGGGTTCGTCCTCCGTCGTCCGGATCTCGACCATCCCGGGCGGGATCTCGGCGTCGACGGGCTCGGCGTGAGCCCTGACGAGGTGGCGGGCGTACGCTTCGCGGGCGGCCGCCGCTGACGGGGCGATCGATCGCCAGCCACAGTTCTCGTGGTCGCACGTCCGCATCCTTCGACCGACCCCGGGTAAGCCGGGATGAAAAAGGTTCTGACCCCGGTTACCCGACGCGAATCGCGGGGAGGTCGAGCGGCACCGAGCCCTTCGCGTAGCCTTCGAGGTCCCCGTCCGGCCGGAGCCGGAACACGACGGCGGGTCGGTGGCCCACGTCCGGCTGTTCGCCCTGGATCTGCGCCCAGGCGTCGTCTGGGAACGACGAACAGTCGACGAACAGGGTCACGCCCCCGCCGTGTTGGGACAACTGGCCGCCGGTCTTCGTCGCCGCCGTCTCGCGGACGGCCTGGATCGCGGAGTTCGCGGCCCGTTCGCCCGGGGGGAGCGGCCGGGTCACCTCGACGAGCGTCGCCTGCCCGTCCTTCTCGGCCCGGAAGTCGATGGCGTGGCCGGTCGTGACGTCGATCTCCGGCGTCACGCGGTAGCCGGCCTCGACGAGCAGCCAGGCGACGTTGAACTCGGCCATCGTCGCGGCCATGCGGGTGTGATCGAGCCGCTGGGACGTGCCGAGCTTCGACGCCATCGTGTACCGGAACTCGTCGAGGGCACCGGTGGCCAGGAACGACTCGTAGAAGGCGAGCGCCTCGTCCGCCCCCGAGTCCGGGAACCCAGCCGCGTGGTCCTGCAGGAAGTTGCGGGTCGTCTCCCGGCCGTCCTTCGACAGCAGGACCGGGAGGAAGAACCACGAGAGCGTCGGGTATTCGGCCAGCCACGGCGCCTCCTGGTGGAGCTGGGCGAGCAGCTCATTTTCGGCCCACTCGGCCACGTCGGCGGGCACCTCCTCGAAGGTGTACTTCTCGGTCTGCCAGAGGACGCTGGGGGTCTCGGTGTTCCCGAGCCAGTACGCCCGCCCCCCGTCCCACGTGAAGAGGGCGATGTCACCGTTGTCCATCTCGAATCTGACGGCCTCGTACCCCTCGGCCGGTTTATACCAGGCGCCGGTCATCCGGGCGCCGAGGTTGTCGTTGAGGGGGCCGAGCAGCTCCGAACGAACCCGCTGTTCGTTCCAGGACTGGTCGGATCGACGGAATCGAAGCGGCCGCGCCACGGCATCGGTTTATCGGCATCGCGTTTACGTCTTGCGAGGCGGCGCCGTCGTTGCGGTGTCGCGGCCGACGGTGTGCGAAGGACTTGCAAATGCTTTTGGCGGCGGCCCGCTTCCTGGCAATTACCGGCCGCCGTCCCGCAATCGGCGGCCCCTTCGCCATGTCCGACACCAACCCGACCCCGCGATGGCCGCGCGCTGCCGGCTCGGAGGTCCCGGAATGAGTGCAACGGACAGCCGACCGCGACCCCCGGACGGCCTCGCGTGTCTCCCGGAGTTCGACCTCGCGTACCTCTTCGACGACGAGGACGATCCGGCGGAGGTGACGGTCTTCCCGGCCCGTTTCGGCGACGACCTGGCGACCAACTGGATCACGATCGACTTCCCCCACGCTGTCCCGCTCGACCGGGTCCGATAGCAACCCCTTTCTTGTCGCCTTGCCCCGTGGCGGGAGCCATGCCGCTCGACCGGGCCGACGCCCGTGACCGGGACGCCGCGGACCCGCTGGCGGCCCTCCGCGACCGATTCCGACTCCCCGACGGCTCGCTGTACCTCGACGGGAACTCCCTGGGGCCGCTCTCGTCGGACGCCGCGGCCGCGGTCGACCGGTCGGTCGAGCAGTGGCGGACGCTCGGCATCCGGGCCTGGACGGCGGCGGACCCGCCGTGGTTCACGTACGGCGAGCGGCTCGGCGACCGGCTGGCGCCGCTCGTCGGAGCCGACCCCGACTCGGTCGTCGCCGCGAACTCGACGACGGTCAACCTGCACGCCCTCCTGGCGACGTTCCTCCCCCGGGCCGACGGCCCGGCCGCGCTGATCGCCGGCCAGGCGTTCCCGACCGACCGGTACGCGCTGGCCTCCCAGCTGCGCGTGCTCGGCCGGGACCCGGCCGACCACCTCCGGATCGTCGAGGTCCCAGCCGGGCCGCCGGCCGACGAGGCCGCGCTCGTCGACGCGATGGCCGAACCGGCCGTCGGCCTGGCGCTCCTCCCCTCGGTGACGTTCACCGGCGGCCGACGCCTCGACCTCGCCCGACTCGGCCGCGCGGCGGCCGAACACGACGTCCTGCTCGGCGTCGACCTCTCACACTCGATCGGCGTCATCCCCCACGAGCTCGACGACGCGGGCGTCGACTTCGCCGTCTGGTGTTCCTACAAGTACCTCAACGCCGGGCCGGGGGCGATCGCCGGGCTCTACGTCGCGGACCGCCACCACGCGGTCCCGCCGGCTCTGGCCGGGTGGTGGGGCCACGAGAAGGCGACCCAGTTCGACCTCCGACCGGAGTACACGGCGGCCGCTGGCGCCGCTGCCTGGCAGCTGGGGACGGTGCCCGTTCTCTCGGCCGCGCCCTTGTGGGGCGCGCTCGACGCCATCGAGGCCGCCGGCGTGGCCGCGATTCGCGAGAAATCGGTCGACCTGACGGCCGCGCTCATCGACCTGGCCGATGCCCGGCTCGCCGACCACGACATCGTCGTCGGGACGCCCCGCGAGCCCGACCGCCGCGGGGGGCACGTCGCCCTCGAACATCCCGAGGCCGCTCGGCTCAGCCTGGCGCTCCGTGACCGGGGGATCGTGGTGGACTACCGGCCACCGAACGTCATCCGGGTCTGTCCCGCACCGCTGTACACCCGCTTCGTGGACGTCTTGACGTTCGTCGAGTCGCTCGAATCGCTTCTGGAGTCCGCGGCCTACGAGGCATACGACCCGTCGGGCGAGGCGGTGACGTAGGCGGCCGTCGGGGTCATGGCCCTGGCTACGGCGGGACCTGATTCTCGAGGTCCTCGTAGGCGCCGGTCTCGTCGACGGTCGCCAGGTTCCTGGCGAGGATGTCCGCGACCCGCTCGTAGTAGTGTGGGGTGTGGCCGGCGACGTGGGAGGTGATCCTGACGTTGTCGAGGGTCCAGAGCGGGTGGTCCTCGGGGAGCGGCTCGGGGTCGGTGACGTCCAACGCGGCGCCGGCGATCCCCTCGCCCCGGAGCTCCTCGAGCAGCGCGTCGGTCTCGACGACGGGGCCCCGGGCGATGTTGACGACGACGGCGCCCGGCGGCAGGGTCTCCAGGGCCGCCGCGTCGACGAGGCCCTCCGTGCGGTCCGTCAGGGGGCAGGCCAGGACGAGGTAGTCCGTCCGGGCGAGGGCGGCGTGGACCGCCTCGTCGTCGTAGCCGACCACCTCGTCGGTGGGGCCGCCCTTCTCGGGGGTGTGACGGATGCCGATGGTGTCGACGTCGAAGCCCGCCAGTCGGTCGACGATCGCCGTGCCGATATGGCCGAGTCCGACGACCGTCACCGTGGAACCGGCCAGTTCGTAGGCTTGGTAGTGGCGCCACTCCCGGCGCTCCTGGCGGCGAGCCCCCTCGTGGAGCCGTCGGGCGAACGAGAGGATCATCCCGAGGACCCATTCCGCGACCGGCGGTCCGTGGACGCCGGAGGCGTTGGTCACGGCGACCCCGCGGTCGGCGAGCGCATCCATCGGGAGGTGCTCGGTGCCGGCGTAGAGGCACTGGAACAGTTCGAGTTCGGTCGCGGCGTCAAGCAGTTCTTCCCGGAGGTCGAGGCCGGTGACGACCGGCGCCTCGGCCACCAGTTGGCGTTCCTCGGCGGGTGTCCGGGCATGGGCGATCTCGCGGTCGGGCAGTCGGTCGCGCAGGGCCTCGACGTACCCCGCCAGTGGCATCCCGTGGATGTCCCGACGCAGCACGACGACGTCTGGGTCGCGCATGCGCCCTGCTGATGGCGGGGGGCCCTTTAGCTGTACGCGTCCGCCGCCCGTGTCGAACGCCGATTCGGCCCAGTCGAAGGCGCGGGAATTCGCCGCTACGATAAGCGTTTTCCCCGCCTAGGCGGTAGGCTCGGGCGATGGAGGACGTGGACCGCCGCGAGCTCTCGTGTGCGGCGAAGCTCGCCCGGGTGGTGCTCGCCAACTGCGGGCCGCTCTCGCCGCCGGAGGTCGCGGAGGAGGCGTACGTCACCCCGGAGGAGGCCCGCGAGGGGCTCGCCGAGCTCCAGCGCCTCGACCTGGCCGAACCCGTCTGTGGCGTTCGCGAGGACCGCGAGGAGGTCTACGCCCTGAAGGACGGCCGCCGCCAGCCCGAGCCGAGTGTTTAACCGACCCGAACGCGTTGGTCCAGCCGCGTGTCGCAGTCCCCGCCGGAGCCAGTCCACCAGGACGCGATGACCGCGCGTGGAACCCCGGCACGCGACAGACGCCCGGCACGAGGGTTTCCCGACTGACACGGCGCGCTGCCAGGGATGAGGTCGGCCGTTAGTGTTCCGGGCGACATTCTCTCGGAGACAGGACGGGGAACGCTGTTATCCTGGCCGACCGGCAGGACCGTATCGTCGCCAAATCCTCGCGCACGGCGGGCGGCCATCGCGCTCGAATCGGGCACGTAAGAGGCAAGCTGGCCTTTTCTCCTCGGCCGACCTTTAGGCCCGGCGGTGACCTGCCGGCCACGGCATGGGCCTGATAATGGACGTCGTCATGGGGGCGATGCCCCTGATCGGGGCGCTGTATGGCCAACCCACGGTGGCGGCCGGCTGGCTGGCCCACCTGTTCCACAGCGTCGTCTTCGCCGTGGTGTTCGCCGCGGCGGTCACGGGGACCCCCTTCCTCCGGTATGGGCTCGTCGGGATGAT
>CAYWNQ010000053.1:0-10959 GCA_964459695.1 uncultured Halobacteriales archaeon
TCGGGGCGTTCCAGGCGGTACGATCGGCTCAAGCGTGAGTAGCGGTCACGAAGTCGGCTGCTAGCCAGCACCTCGGGGCTTTCCAGGCGGTACGATCGGCGCAAGCGTGAGTAGCGGTCACGAAGTCCGATGCTAGCCAGCGCCTCGGGACTCTCCAGGCGGATGGATCACCGCAAGTAGAAGCGCCGATCCCAGAGCATCTTACTCTCCCGCGTCCCGGCGACTATCGATCGGCGGCGGCGAATACCAGAGGCGCCCGACTACCACAACGTCCCCCCAGTCCCCTACCCCAGCTTCTCGTCCAGTATCAGCCGCGTCTTCGTCGACACCACCTCGTCCAGCTCCCGCGCCCGCGAGATGAGGTCGTTCACGCCACCCGTGTCGGCGGCGTCGACCACCAGCACGATGTCCTCCTCGCCCGACACCATCCAGACGAAGTCGACGGCGGCCCACTCGGCCATCCGCTCGGAGACCTCGCCGGTGTCGACGTTGACGTCGACGCCGACCTCGATCATCGCCTTGACGTTCCCCGTCCGCGTGGCCACGGTGAAGCGCTCGATGACGCCGTCCTCGTTCATCGCCTCGACGCGGTTGCGGACGGTGCCCTCGCTGGTGCCGACGCGGTCGGCGATCTCGGTGTAGGGCGTCCGGGCGTCCCGCCGGAGGATGGCGAGGATGTCCCGATCGAGGTCGTCCATCCGGGTGCGGCGGTACCGCGCCGAGGTACTTCACGATTTCGAATTTCGTAACTTCGCTTCGAACACAACGGTTAAGGACCGGCTTGGCATACGCATCTCGTAATGACCGACGCCTACGTGGCACTGGCCGAGGGGCGCGTGGTCGAGGCGCGCTGCCGGTCGCCGGGCCGCACGCGCGGGGAGCTGGTGTTCACCACGGCCTACACCGGCTACGAGGAGTCGCTGACGGACCCGTCCTACGAGGAGCAGGTGCTGACGTTCTCCTACCCGCTCATCGGCAACTACGGGGTGCGCGAGGAGCGCTTCGAGAGCGACCGAGTCCACCCGCGGGCGTCGGTGGCCCGCGAGTTCACCGAGGACGTCGCCGAGTGGCTCCGCGAGGAGGGCGTCCCGGCGGTCGACCACCTCGACACCCGCGACCTGGTCACGGGCATCCGCGAGCAGGGCGCAATGCAGTGTGGCATCGCCGCCGGCGAGGGGGCGACCCCCGAGGCCGCCGAGGCCGAACTCGCCGAGTGCAGGGGGATGTCCGAGCACGTCGACATCGGCGCGCAGGTCAGCGTCGACGAGCCCGTGACCCACAACGCCGGCGGCGACGGGCCGACGGTGGCGCTGGTCGACTGCGGCGCGAAGGGCTCCATCGTCGAGTCGCTGGTCGAGCGCGACGCCGTCGTCGAGGTGCTGCCCTACGACGCCACGGTGGCCGACGTCACCCGCGTCGACCCCGACCTGCTGTTCGTCTCCAACGGCCCCGGCGACCCCGAGAACTTCGAGCGCGCCGCCGCGCTGGTCGAGGAGTTCCTGGGCGAGCTGCCGCTGGCGGGCATCTGCCTCGGCCAGCAGGTCGTCGCCAACGCGATGGGCGGCTCGACGGAGAAGATGGAGTTCGGCCACCGCGGCGTCAACCAGCCGGTGCGGGACCTCCGGACCGACCGCGTGGTGATGACCACCCAGAACCACGGCTACACGGTGGCCGACCCGCCCGGCGAGCTGGAGGTCACACAGGTCAACGTCAACGACGACACGCCCGAGGCCCTCGAGAGCGAGGAGCTGGGCGTCATCACCCGCCAGTACCACCCCGAGGCCAACCCCGGCCCCCACGACTCGATGGACTTCTTCGACGACGTGCTGGCCCTCGTCGACCGGCCGGCGCCGACGGTCAACTGAGCACCCCGACCTACTTGCCGAAGCGGCCCCGAGCGGCCGACATGCCCGTCAACGAGGCCGACCTGGAGTGGCACGAGCGCGAGCACGGCGAGACGCGGTTTCGGCGCAAGCGGCTGAGCGAGGCCGCCGAGCGCGACGCGGAGCTGGGCTGCAGCCTCTACGAGCTGCCCCCGGGCTCGCGCTCGTGGCCGTACCACTACCACGCCGGCAACGCCGAGGCCCTGTACGTCCTCGCTGGCACGGGGACGCTGCGCCAGGACGGCGAGACGGCGCCGCTGGCGGCCGGCGACTACGCCGCCTTCCCGACCGGACCTGCCGGCGCCCACCGGGTCGTCAACGACGGCGACGAGCCGCTGCGGTACCTCGTGGTCTCGACGATGACCGACCCGGACGTGACCGTCTACCCGGACTCCGGGAAGCTGGGGGTGTACACGGGGTCGGCCCCAGGCGGTCGCGAGGAGCGGCCCGTCGAGGGCTACTACCGGCTGGCCGACGACGTGGACTACTGGGAGGGCGAGTAGTGGCGGGCCGACGAGCGACGGGTCAGTCGGCGGCCCCGGGCCCGGCGTCCTCGCTGGCGCGCTCGAGCATGCCCCGCGCGGTCGACCGCACGAAGTAGGCCGTCAGCCCCACCGCGGCGACGACGTTCGAGATGGTGACCGCCCAGAACGGCCCGAGGGCGCCCAAGCCCAGCACGAACGCGCCGACGACGGCCACCGGGATCCGGACGGCCCAGTACTGCAGCAGCGTCGAGTACATGCTGATCTCGGTCCGGCCCGCGCCGTTGAAGCCGGCCTCGACCGTCCAGATGGTGCCCAGCGCCCAGTACCCCAGCGCCAGGATCTGGAGGTAGGCGACGGTGAACATCAGGGCCTCCCCCGAGATGTCGGGGACGAACACCGTGGCGAGCAGCTCGGGCACGAACCACTGGACCACCCCGACCAGCCCCAGGAGGACCGCGCCGACGACGACGCCGAGCCAGGTGGCGGTGTACGCGCGGTCGGGCCGGTCGGCACCGAGGTTCTGGCCGACGAGCGTGGTGCTGGCGCTGCCGATGGCCTGGGCCGGCACGAACGCGACGGTGGCGACGCGGGCCCCGACCGTGTAGGCCGCCAGTGCCGCCGCGCCGCCCGTGACCGAGATGACGAGCACGATGACCAGCCGCCCCAGCTGGCGGCCGACCTCCTGGAGCGCCTTCGGGACGCCGACGCGCAGGAGCCGCCGGACGGTCGAGGCGTCGTACCGGAACGACGCACGGGTCAGGGTGAACGCCGTCACGTCGGTCACGAGCGTGAGGAAGCCGATGGAGAACGAGACGAGGAAGGCGATCAGCGTCGCCAGCGCGGCGCCGGCGATGCCGAACCCCGGCAGCGGCGTCCACCCGAATATCAGCAGCGGGTCGAGCACGACGTTCAGGACCATCGCGAGCACGTTCAGTCCCGTCGGGACCCGGGACTCGCCCCACCCCAGGTAGCCCGCCTCGACCACGTCCGAGAGCCCCTTGAACACGTTGGCGAACCCGATGACGGCGAGGTAGGCGGCGGCCAGGGTCGCGACGGCGTCGTCGCCGGTCAGCGCCGCGGTGATGGCGTCGGCGGAGAGGAAGACCACGACCGCCAGCAGGAGGTTCACCAGTCCCACGACCGCGAACGCGTGCGTGGTCGCCAGTCGCCCGCCGGCGACGTCGTCGGTGCCGATACGCTGGGACACCGTGACCTGGCCGCCGGTGGTCGCGACGTAGCTCCCGATGAACAGCAGCCCGTTGATCGGTGCCACGAGGCCGATGGCCGCCACCGCGTCGGCGCCCAGTCGCCCGACCCAGAACACGTCGATGACCTGCTGGCCGACGATGACCAGGTGCTGGACGAGCAGAGGGGTCGCGAGCACGGCCAGCGCCCGGCCCAGCGAGCCCTCGGTTATGTCCTCGCGCGACACCTCGAACATACCGCTCGTTTCGCATGGTCAGACCGGTAATATAGTTCTACCGGTCAGTACGACGGCTACGGCGCGGCCGGGGCTACTCGCCGCCCCAGCGCTCCCGGCGGGTCGGCCGCCCGGACAGCGACAGCACGTCCAGGGGCTCGTCGTCGGTCTCGATGGCCTCGAGGGCCGCCCGGGCCGAGGGCACCGTCGAGAAGTAGGTGACGGTCTCCTCGACGGCGACCTCCAGCAGGTCCCGGTCCCGCGAGAGGATGAAGTCCACCTCGCCGTCCCGGACGGCGCTGGCCGGGTCGTCGAGGTCCCCGGGCGTCAGGACCTCGAAGTGCCTGTCGGCGGCCTCGCGGACGTCCGAGATGTCCTCCGCGCGCCGGGACATCCCCGGCAGCGTCTCGAGGTCGACCAGCGCCGTGCCCCCGGTGGGGATGGGCTTGCCGACGGCGTCCTGGGCCTTGAGGTAGGCCTTGCCGAACGACCGGGCGGTGCCCATCACCTCGCCGGTCGACTTCATCTCGGGGCCCAGCCGGGGGTCGCTGCCGGGCAGGCGGTCGAACGGCAGCACGACCTCCTTCACCGAGACGTGCTCGGGCACCTGCTCGTGGGCCCGGAGCTCCTCGAGCGACGCGCCCGCCATCACCTTCGCCGCCAGCTTCGCGATGGGGACGCCCGTGGCCTTCGAGACGAACGGCACGGTCCGCGACGAGCGGGGGTTGGCCTCCAGCACGTACACCGTGCTCGCGGGGTCACCGCTCGTCTCCGGGGCGCTCCGGGCCTCGCTCTCGTCCCGGACGGCGAGCTGGACGTTCAGCAGGCCCTCGGTGTCCAGCGCCCGGGCGATATCCTCGGTGACCTCCCGCACCCGGGCCAGCGTGTCCTCGGCCAGCGACCGGGGCGGGATCATGCACGCCGAGTCGCCCGAGTGGACCCCGGCGGCCTCGACGTGCTCCATCACGCCGCCGATGAGGACGTCCTCGCCGTCGGCGACGGCGTCGACGTCCAGCTCGACGGCGTCGGCGAGGAAGTCGTCGACGAGGATCGGCTTGTCCGGCGAGACGCGGACGGCCTCCTCGATGTAGCGCTCGAGCTCCTCGTCGGCGTAGACCACGTCCATCGCCCGCCCGCCCAGCACGTAGGAGGGCCGCACCAGCACCGGGTAGCCGATGTCGTGGGCCAGGTCGAGTGCCTCCGACCGGCTCGTGGCCGCGCCGCCCTCCGGCTGGGCGATGCCCCGTTCGGCCATCAGCGCGTTGAACCGGTCGCGGTCCTCCGCGAGGTCCATCGCCTCGACCGAGGTGCCAAGGACCTCGCAGTCCAGGTCCCGACGCGCGAGCTCGCGCTCGAGGGGTTCGCCGACGTTGACGGAGGTCTGGCCGCCGAACTGGACCATCACCCCGTCGGCGTCGGTCTCGGCGACGACGTCGGCGATCTCCTCGGCGGTGACCGGCTCGAAGAACAGGCCGTCGGAGGTGTCGTAGTCCGTCGAGACCGTCTCGGGGTTGTTGTTGACGACGTGGGCGTCGACGCCGAGCTCCTCCAGCGCCCGGACGGCGTGGACCGCGCAGTAGTCGAACTCCACGCCCTGGCCGATGCGGATGGGCCCGCCCCCGACCACCACGACCGACTCGACGTCGCGGTCGACCTGGACCTCGCCCGCGCCGCGACCGGTCGGGGGCTCGCGCGCGGAGTAGTAGTACGGCGTCGAGGCGCGGAACTCGCCGGCGCAGGTGTCGACCTGCTTGAACGTCCGGGAGGGCGTCGCCGCCTCGACGTCCTCGACGGTGGCCGTCCCGCCGTCGGCGCGCGCGTCGTCGTCCGGAGCCGACGACGCCAGCCCGGCGGGCAGCCAGGAGGCGTGGGTGTCGGTGAACTCGCCGCCGGCCAGCGCCGCGACCTCCTGGTCGGTGAACCCCGCGTCGGCCGCCGGCCGGAACTCGCCGTCGGCGGCCGCCGCAGCCGCCGCGGCGATCCGGCGGTAGCGCTCGACGTACCACTCCCGGATGCAGGTGTGCTCGACGACCTCATCGACCGAGAGGCCCCGCTCGAACGCCTCGAACATCGCGTACGGGCGGTCGGGGGTGGGCCGCCGGAGGTAGTCCTCGACCAGCGCCTCGTCGTCGACGGTCGTCCAGTCGACAGCGGGGTCGTACTCGCTCGACCGGAGTGCCTTCAGCAGCGACTCCTCGAAGGTGCGACCGATGGCCATCGCCTCGCCGGTGGACTTCATGGCGGGGCCGAGCTCGAACTCCACGTCGGGGAACTTGTCGATGGGCCACCGGGGCACCTTCGTGACCACGTAGTCGATGGCGGGCTCGAACGCCGCCGTGGTCTCGCCGGTGATCTCGTTGTCGATCTCGTGGAGGCGCTTGCCCAGCGCGACCTTCGCGGTCACGCGGGCGATGGGGTAGCCCGTCGCCTTCGAGGCCAGCGCCGACGAGCGCGACACCCGCGGGTTGACCTCGACGACGCGGTACTCCCCGCCCGGCGAGCCATCGTCGCGCCACGCGAACTGGATGTTGCAGCCGCCCTGGATGCCGAGCTCGCGGATGACCTCCAGCGCGGCGTCGCGCATCTCCTGGTGGCCCTCGTCGGGGATGACCTGGCTGGGCGTGACGACGACGGACTCGCCGGTGTGGATGCCCATCGGGTCCAGGTTCTCCATGTTGCAGATGATGATGCAGGAGTCGTCGGCGTCGCGCATCACCTCGTACTCCAGCTCGATCCAGCCGTCGATGGACTCGGTGATCATCACCTCGTCGTTGCGCGACAGCCGCAGCCCCTTCCGGGTCTGCTCGCGCAGCAGCGACATGTCGTCGATGACGCCCGAGCCCGCCCCGCCCAGGGTGTAGGTCGTCCGCATGATGACGGGCAGGCCGCCGACCGCCTCGACGGCGTCCTCGAGTTCGTCGATGGCGCCGATGGTCTCGGAGGCGGGCACCGGCTGGCCGATGGTCTCCATCCGCTCGCGGAACAGCTCCCGGTCCTCGGTGGCGTAGATGGTCTCGAGCGGCGTGCCCATCACCTCGACGTCGTGCTCGTCGAGCACCCCCTCCTCGGCGAGCTCGGCGGTGACGTTGAGCCCGGTCTGGCCGCCCAGCCCGGCGATGACGCCGTCGGGGTCCTCCCGTCTGATGACCTCGGCGATGGCCTCGGTGGTGATGGGCTCGACGTACACCTCGTCGGCCATCTCGGGGTCGGTCATGATGGTCGCCGGGTTGGAGTTGACGAGGACGACGCGGGCGCCCTCCTCCTGGAGCGCCCGGCAGGCCTGCGCACCGGAGTAGTCGAACTCGGCGGCCTGGCCGATCTGGATCGGGCCGCTGCCGATGAGCAGGATGGTCCTGTCGGAGCCGGGCGCGGGAGCGTCGTCGGTCATCGTGCGTGCGGAATGCGCACATCGTAATAAGCCCGGCGATAGATTACGAAACCCGTAACTGAGGTTCGAATTTCGAACGGTGCAAGGCTTGCGCGGCCGTGCCTGCGCACGGGAACCGTGCCCTCAGACCGCACTGTCGTGCTCGGTCTCGAACTCCCGGGCCTCGCGGTAGCGGTCGACGAACGCCGCGACGTCGAACTCGGCCATACGCTCCTCGAAGGCCGCGCGGGCGTCGGGGTCCTCGGCGTGGCTCACCGCGTGCTCCATCAGCTCGACGACCAGCTCCACCACGATCTCGTGGAGCGCCCGGGCGTCGACGTCGGCGACCCACACCATCGCGTAGCCGAACGAGCCGTCCTCCGAGACGTCGAGGCTGGCCACCCGCTCGGGGTACTCCTCGCGGACCATCCCCATCAGGTGGACCACGCCGAACCGCGGGGCGTCCTCTGGCTCGACCGAGGCGGTCAGGGTCTCCTCGACGGCCTCGGGGACGAACCGCCCCAGCGGGTGGACGTCCATCACCACCGCGTGCGCGTCGCCGCAGTCGCAGTCGTACTCGCGCAGCCCCATGTCGAGCTCCCGGGCGTCGACGGCCTCGCCGCAGGGGAGCTCCAGGGTCGTGCCGGCGTCGTCGCCGGGCACGCGGGGCTGTGGCATCGGCCGGAGGTGGGGTACTCGGCGGGATAAGCGCCGCGGTCCGGGCGCCTCGCACTCGACCAGGTGGAGGTGCTCTACCCGAGCCACCGCCGAGTCAGAACGCGTCGTCGACCTCGTCGGGGCCGAGTGCACCGATCTCCCCCTCGTCGGTCCCGCCGTCGTCCTCCGGCTCCTCGCCAGCGTCTTCGCTCTCCTTGACCTGCGTGTAGGCCCGGGAGGCGACCGCGATGGAGACCACCGTGACGACCGCCGAGATGGCGACCCCGAGGACCGCCGTCGGGAGGCCGCCGAGGACCGGCCGCAGGACGGCGGTCGGGACCGCCGTCGACAGCGCGGCGACCGCGAGCACCGCGGCCACGAGGAATATCTCGACCCGCTCGCCCTTCGAGAGCGCCCAGCTGTCCTCGATGGCCTCGACGAGGTTCGAGTCCTCGACGGCGACCTCCTGCTCGAAGAAGAACAGCGAGACGGCGACGAAGATGCCCGGAACGACGAGGAGGACGAGCCCGATGACGATGAGGGCCCCGACGATCAGTCCGCCGACGACGGCGTTGAGCGTGACCCAGCCGATGCGCCGGGTCACGAACTCCCGCGGGACCGTGGTCCGGACGTCGCTCACGAACGTCCGGATGGCGACGAGGCCGATGGCCTGGTTCAGCACCGCCGCGGCGACGAACAGCAGTGCGGCGACCGGCCCGGGGATGGGCAGGACCAGCGGCGTCGGGCCCAGGGCGTCCGGCGACGGGGGCTCGGTGCCCTGCTCGCGCGCGAGCTCGGCGAGCACGTCGAGGGCGTACACCAGGGCGGTCTGGGAGAAGGCGGTGCTGGCCAGCGAGACGGCGCCGACGACGACCATCAGCAGGAGGGCGTTGCGCTCGGTACCCCGGTCGATGCCGTCCCGGAGCGCGTCGCCGACGTCGAGGGCCATACCTCTCCGGCGCGGCGGCTCGCCCTTAAGCAGTCCGGAGCGACCTCAGGGCCAGTCGTCGCGCCCGTCGTCCCCCTCGGCGACGGTCGTCGACTCCTCGGCCTCGCCCAGCGCCCAGCCGGCGGCCTCGGCGGCGTCCGCGACGTCGACGTACTCCCAGCCGAGGTCGGCCGCCAGCTCCCGGTCGGCGTCGTCGGCGCCGACGAGGACGTGGCGCTCGGTGTCGAACTGGCGCCGGACGTTCTCCAGGGACTCGTCCTTGCCGCGGGGGCCCGAGAAGAAGTCCTGGCGGATGCGCTTCTTCCGGGTGAAGTTCGTCACGACGTAGGTGGGCTCGTCGGAGACGACGCCGACGTACTCGCTCCAGGTCCGGGCGTCGGCGAACACCTCGCCGGGGTCGGCGAGGCGCCGCAGCGCCGCGAGCTCGAAGGCCAGCGTCATGTCCGTGGAGCCGCCGCCGTCCATACCACAGCGAGGGGGAGAGGCGGGGAAAACGGCTTCGGTCCGCTACTGCTCGGCCTCGACGGCGTCGAACGCGTCGGCGTCGACGCTCTCCTCGAGCAGCAGCTCCTCGCGACCCGAGACGTCCCGGCCCTCGCGGGCGAGCTGCTTGAGCGCCGACTGGGGGGCCAGGTCGCCGATGAGGACGCCGCCGACGATCCGGCCGTCCCTGAGCGCGACCCGGCGCCAGGTGCCCTCGTCGTACTTGCGCTCGACGCTGTCGTCGCCGAGCGTCGGGTGGCCGAACGAGAGAAACGGGAAGTCGAAGTGGGTGATGGAGTACGAGGAGACCCACCGGAACGCCTCGGGGTCGGGTGACGGCTCGCCGCCGGCGTCGGCGACCATGTTCCGCCCGGCGACGCTGCCCTGCTCCTTGGCCGAGCCCCACGCGCCGTTCTGGGCGCGGTCGCCCAGGATGAGGTCGGTGAACCGGGTGATGTCGCCGGCGGCGTAGACGTCCTCGACGTTCGTGCGCATGTACTCGTCGACGACGACGCCGTCGTCGAGCTCCAGGGGCGTGTCACGGAGGAACTCGGTGTTGAAGTCCAGGCCGATGGCGACGCCGGCGAACTCGGCGTCGTACCGGGTCCCGTTCGGGTCGACGGCCCCGGTGACCACGCCGTCGTCGTCGGTCTCGAACCGGTCGACGCCGCTGTCGAAGACCGGTTCGACGCCGCGCTCGCGGAGGGCGTCGTGGATGATCTCGGCGCCCTCGACGCTGAGGGCGTAGCGCCACCAGCAGTCGCCCCGCATCAGGTAGTGGGCCTCGACGTCCTGGGCGGCGCAGATGGCGGCGAGGTCGATGCCAAGCAGGCCGGCGCCGACCACGACGCCGGTGTCGGCGGCCTCGGCGCGCTCGCGGATGGCCCGGGCGTCCTGGAAGGTCCAGAAGTGGTGGACGCCCTCGGCGTCGCTGTTGTCGACGGGCAGCTGGGCCGGGGTGCCGCCGGTGGCGACCAGCAGCTCGTCGTAGGCGACGACGTCGCCCTCGTGGGTGGTGAGCTCGCGGGCCTCGGTGTCGACGCCGGTGACGTAGGTGTTCAGGCGGAGGTCGATGTCCCGGTCGGCGTACCAGTCCTCGTCGTGGATGGAGATGGGGGCCTCGGGGAGCTTGCCCTTCGCGAACTCCTTGATGAGGATCCGGTTGTAGAGGGCCTCCCCCTCGTCGGTGATGACCGTGACGTCGGCCGCCGGGTCGGCCTCCCGGATGGTCTCGGCGGCCGACGACCCCGCGATGCCATCACCGATGATCACGTGCGAGGTCGTCATGGCGGCGGGTAGCCACGCGGGCCTAATGTGAATTGCTATCTCCGGGTCCGCTCCCGGCGCCGCTGTCGCCGCCCCCGTCGTCGGGCATCCGACGATTCAAGGGCCACGACCACCACGTCCCGCCCATGAAGATCCGCCAGAACGTCCGCCACTGGGCCGCTCGCCAAGCGCTCACCACGCCGGTGGTCGCCGACTACGCCACCGACAAGCTCGTCGACCTCCACACCCGCATCTTCCTCGAGAAGGCCGACGCCGACCGCCGCGAGGAGCGTCGCGCCCACCTCGACGACTTCTTCGCGGCCACCGTCGACGCCTACGTCGCCGCGCTGGAGGCGGGCTACACCGAGGCCGAGGCCCGCGAGATCACCCACGTCCAGGCCAACTTCGACTTCTTCACCCACGGCTGGACCGAGATGATGGAGATTCCC
>CAYWNQ010000054.1:0-10893 GCA_964459695.1 uncultured Halobacteriales archaeon
GAGTACATGACCGGCGGCGTCGTCGCCGTGCTCGGCGAGACCGGCAAGAACTTCGCCGCCGGGATGTCCGGCGGCGTCGCCTACGTGCTCGACCGCGACGGCGACTTCGAGGACCGGGTCAACCACGGGATGGTCTCGACGACCCGCCAGCTCGACGAGGCCGACCGGGCGATGCTCCGGCGGCTGGTCGAGAACCACGTCGCCTACACCGACAGCGACCGCGGCGAGTACGTGCTCGAGCACTGGGAGGCGGAGCTCGACAGGGTCGTGAAGGTGATGCCCGACGCCTACGCCGAGGTCATCGCCGAGCGCCCCGAGGCCGACGTCCGCGAGGACCTGCCCAGTTCGGCCACGCCCGACGCGGAAGGCGAGGCGGCGGGCTACGCCGCGAGCGACGACTAGGCGCTGCAACTCCGTCTCGCGCGGTCGGCGGGGTCCGATCGAGCGAGCCCGGACCGTCGCGTCCCGACCACGAGTGGCGGTCGGCGTCGCGGTTGCGGTCAGGCCGCTGCCCTGCGGTCGAGCAGGCGGGGCGTTCCGGGCACGTCCCGGCGCGGTGCGGTCGGCCCACGGCCCACCTTCCCACAGCGAGCGACAACCGTTTCACGCACCCGCTCGCACACGAGGCCATGCCGGACCAGGTCCTCGTCGTCGGCGGCACCAGGTTCATCGGTCGCCACACGGTCGAGGAGTTCCGCGACGCGGACTACGACGTGGCCATCTTCAACCGCGGCAGCCACGACAACCCCTTCGCCGACACGGACGTCGAACACGTCGAGGGCGACCGCACCGAGGAGGGCCAGCTCCGACTCGCCGCCGACCGCGTCGAGCCGGACCTCGTGGTCGACTGCGTCGCCTACCACCCCGGCGACGTCCGGGCGGCGACGGAGATATTCGCCGACGTCGACGCCTACGTCTACGTCTCCTCTGGGGCGGCCTACGGCGCCGAGGAGATCCCCAAGCGCGAGGACGAGACGCCCCTGGAGCCCTGTACCCCCGAGCAGGCCACCGACGACTCGATGGACAGCTACGGCGCGCGCAAGGCCGAGGGCGACAGGGCGGTGGCCGCGGCGGCCGACCGGGGCGTCCGGGCCATGTCGGTCCGGCCGCCGATCGTGTACGGCCCCCACGACTACACCGCCCGCTTGGACTACTGGATCGACCGCGTGCTGCACCACGACCGCGTGCTGGTGCCCGGCGACGGGACGAACGTCTGGCAGCTGGCGTACGTGGGCGACGTCGCGTCGGCGCTGCGGGTCGTCGCCGAGGAGGGGGCCGCCGGCGAGGCCTACAACGTCGGTGACCGCCACGCCCCGGTGCTGGCCGAGTGGGTGGACCTGCTCGCCGACGCCGCCGGGACCGAGGTCGAGACCGTCGTCGCGGGGGCCCGGGAGCTGGCGTCGGCGGACATCGCGCTCGCCGACTTCCCCATCTACCGGGAGTACCCCCACCTGCTCGACACCGGCAGGCTGCGCGACCTCGGCTGGCGGGCGACACCACACGAGGAGTCGCTGGCGGCGACCGTCGCCGACCACCGCGAGAGCGACCGGACCGGGCGGGACAACGGCCCCGACAGGGCCGCCGAGGAGCGCGTGCTGGCCGTGCTCGACACGCTCTGAGGACGACACCCTCCGGAGGCACCACGACGGGATGGCCTCGGAGCTGAAGGGCACCGACGACAGGACCGCGGTGACCGCCACCGACGACGACTCCGACGCCATCGCCGAGCAGTTCCGGGCGACCGTCGAGGAGGCGACGTAGGGACCCCGGGAGACGAAGGTTTGAGGTACCGGCGCCGCCACCTCCGCCCATGTTCGAGAAGTCGACCTGGATCCGGCTGCCCCGGAACGTCGTGGTCGGCCACGGCGTGCTGGACCGGACCGCCGACGCCGTCGCGGAGCTCTACCTCGAGGGCAGCCCCCTGGTCGTCACCAGTCCGACGCCCGACGACATCGCCGGCGACCGGCTGCTCGACCAGCTCCGGGCTGCCGGGCCGGAGCCCGAGCGGGTCGTGGTCGACACGGCCTCGTTCGACGCCGTCGAGCGGGTCGTCGCCGCCGCCGAGTCGGCCGACCCGGGCTTCCTCGTCGGCCTGGGCGGCGGCAAGCCCATCGACATCGCCAAGATGGCCGCCGCGGAGCTCGGCGTCGGCTTCCTCAGCGTCCCGACGGCGGCCTCACACGACGGCATCGTGTCGGGCCGGGGGTCGGTGCCGGAGGGCGACACGCGCCACTCGGTGGCCGCCGACCCGCCGCTGGCGGTCGTCGCCGACACCGAGATCATCGCCGAGTCGCCCTGGCGGCTCACGACGGCGGGCTGTGCGGACATCATCTCCAACTACACCGCCGTCAAGGACTGGCAGCTGGCCAACCGGCTGAAGAACGTCGAGTACAGCGAGTACGCGGGCGCACTATCCCAGATGACCGCCGAGATGCTGGTCGACAACGCCGGCTCCATCAAGCGCGGCCTCGAGGAGTCGGCCTGGGTGGTCGTGAAGGCGCTGGTCTCGTCCGGCGTGGCGATGTCCATCGCGGACTCGTCGAGACCGGCCAGCGGCGCCGAGCACCTCATCTCCCACCAGCTCGACCGGGTCGCCCCCGGCGCCGCGCTCCATGGCCACCAGGTCGGCGTCGCGGCGGTCCTGACGGAGTACCTCCACAGCGGCACCGACGGCGAGTGGCAGGCCGTCCGGGCCGCCCTGGAGAGCATCGACGCACCCACCTCCGCCGCCGGCCTGGACGTCTCCGACGAGCAGTTCGTCGAGGCCGTCACGACGGCCCACGAGATCCGCGACCGCTACACGGTGCTGGGCGACGGGGTCAGCGAAGCCGCCGCCGTCGAGGCGGCGTCGGTGACGGGCGTCATCTGAGTCGGCGGGTCGGACGGGCACGTCTACGCGGCGCTCGAACTCCGAACCGACACCCCGTGGAGGGTCCGGATATCGCCCGTTCTCGGGCCGGATACCGAGGAAGAGGTCAGCATGGGGCGGTGGGAGTATCGAGTACTGCAACGGATCGATCTATCACTGCCACATTATCCGTGTTTGATTTTCACTCGGATCGTCGGACTGTGCTCACAGCCACTCACGGATCGGTGGAATGATCTCGAGGGTGGCGGCGGCGATATAGAGCCCTACAGTCACGAATCCGACACCTGCTACGATGCCAATCGTCGTGCTGGATGAAATGATCGCCTGGCCGCCGGCTACCACGAGTACAAAGGCGATACCCACGAGCAACAGCGTCCCGATAACGTCTAGCAGGGCGTCTTTGACCGCAGAGTGAGTGACTCTGTAGAGGGCCGCTTCGTCGAAACCCGGCCCCGTTCCACCGTCAGATTCCACCCGTGAATCGGGGGTTGAACTGTCAGAGGTAGAAGAGCCTGAGTCCGGAGCCATATTTCCATAGTATCTCGTGAACGCGTGGTAAGCTTTCCTGTCAAAGGTGTCGAGAGCTATTCTATGGGCTATCGATTCAGCACCCACACGTGGCTCATATTCGGTTCGGCAGCCGCTACATTTTCTTTGCATGTTATGTTCGTCATTGATCGATACGACGGGCAGAACTCCCACTAGCTCATTGGCGTCGTACAGAGCCGAATTCCGACCAGTGGACCATCAGTGTCCGTGTACGGGCCGAAGCGGTGGAGAATTACGCGTCGTCGTTCTCCTCGGCGGTCTCTGTCTCGGCGTCCGCGCGGGGCCCGTCGGGATCCTCCGGCTGTCCGTCGGGCGATCCCTGGCCCTGTCCCGGTACGGCCATCGCCGTGCCGACGGCGCCTGCGGTCACGAGCAGGGCAGACGGCACGAGCGCGGTCAGCGTGGTTCGGTCCATCGCGTCAGGTCCCAGTGGGTGCACGTACGCGAACGGAGGTCGTCGTTCCGACGAATTCTGGCGTCTGAACCGCGTGAACGGTGGTCGAACCGTCTGAGCAATCCTCACCCGCCGTCGAACAGCCGGTCGACCGTCCCCGCCAGCACGTCGACCGCCATCGGCAGCGTCGCCTCGTCGACGTCGAACGTCGTGGAGTGGTGGCCGTCGGGGTGGTCGGTGCCGACGCAGACGTACGCCGCCGTCCCGCCCAGGTCCTGGACGCGCTGCATCAGGTAGGTCGCGTCCTCGCTGCCCCCGAGGTCGTCCGAGCGCACCACCGACTCGACCCCGGCGACGCCGCCGGCGACGGCCTCGACGACGTCGACCAGCGCGTCGTCGGAGGTCGCCGACGGTGCCTCGCCGGACTCGCGGAGGTCGGCCTCGCAGCCGTAGCTCGCGGCGGCGCCGTCGACCGCGGCCCGGGCCCGCTCGAGCGTGTAGTCCCGGAGCTCGGTCGTCCCGCCCCGCACCTCGCCCTCGATGCGGGCGGCGTCGGGGACGATGTTCGAGGCCGTGCCGCCCTCGACCCGGCCCGCGTTGACCCGCGTCGGGCCGTCGCCGTGGCGGGGGATGCCGTACAGCGCCTGGACCGCGGCGGCCATGGCCTGGACGGCGTTGCGCCCGTCCTGTGGCCGGTCGCCGGCGTGGCTCGACCGGCCGGCGAAGGTCGCCTCGAACTGCGTCACCGCGAGGAACCCGTCGACGCCGGCCACCACCTCGCCGGTGGGGTGGTTCAGCCCGACGTGGACCGCCAGCAGGTGGTCGACGTCGTCGAGGTGGCCCGACGCCGCCATCGCCCGACCGCCGCCGATGACCTCCTCGGCGGGCTGGACCAGCAGCTTGAACGTCCCCGCGACGTCGCTGGCGGCGACCCGCTCCAGCACGCCGAGCCCGATGGCGGCGTGGGCGTCGTGGCCGCAGGCGTGCATCGCGCCCTCGTTCTGGCTGCGGAACCCCTCGCGGGCCGGCAGGTGGTCGTCGCCGTCGGCCTCGGTCAGCGGCAGGCCGTCGATGTCCACCCGGAGCGCGACGGTCGGGCCCTCGCCGCGACGGAGCTCCGCCACGGCGCCGGTGGCGCCGCCCGCACAGCGGGCGACGACGTCGGGGTCCGCGCCGGCGGCGAGCGCCCGCTCGCGCCACCGCTCGAGCTCGGCGTCGTCGGGCACGTTCAGGCGCTCGTCGACCGCGATGGCGTCGGGCCCGACGTGGAGCGCGTCGACGCCGATGCGGCGGCACTCCGCGACGACCCGCGCCGTGGTCCAGAACTCCCGCCAGGCGGGCTCGGGGTGGCGGTGGAACTCGCGTCGGAGGTCGACCAGGCGGTCGCGGGACTGCTGTTGCATGCCGGCCACGTGACGGCGGTCGCGGAAAAGGGTTGGCGCCGGCGGTGGGGCGGGAGACGACGGCCCTGACGACCACCCGACCACGGTCGCCGTGGCCGCGCACTCACCAGCTCGTGGAGACCTGCTCGACGTCGGCCTGGAGGTGGACGCTGTCGGGATAGCGCTCCCCGGCCACGTCCCTGGCGAACGCGTCGTGGCCCACGATGGTCAGCGTCCGGGTGTAGACGGTGTACTCCCAGGGGTCGTAGCGCTCGTCGCCCGCCGAGAGCCGGGCGTGCTGGGGGACCGAGGCGGTCTCCAGGGGTTCGGGGTTGGGGCCCCGGAGCTCGACGCCCTTCCGCTCGGCACGCTCCTTGATGCGGGTGGCCACCCGCTCCAAGGTCTCCCTGTCTCCGCTCTGGAGCGTGACCGTCGTGACGAACGGCATCCGTGCAGAGCGTGGGGCCCGCGGGGGGAAAAGCCCACCCCTTCGGCGCGTCTCTCCGATATGCCTTTAAGCCGTGCGGGACTACCGTGAGACAATGATACAGGCCACGAGCGCGGGAGCGATCCTCTTCCGCGACACCCGTGGCCGTCGCGAGTACCTGCTCCTCAAGAGCCGGCCCGGCGACTGGGAGTTCCCCAAGGGCGGGGTCGAGGGCGACGAGGAGCTCCAGCAGACGGCCATCAGGGAGGTAGAGGAGGAGGCGGGCATCGCCGACATCAGGCTGCTCGACGGGTTCCGGGAGGACTACGACTACGTCTTCGAGGCGGGCGGGGACACCATCCACAAGACGGTGCACCTGTTCATCGCCCGGTCGTTCGAGGCGTCCGCCGAGCTCAGCGAGGAGCACCGGGACATGCAGTGGCGCGACTACGACCAGGCCATCAACACCATCACCCAGGACGGCCCCCGAGAGATCCTCGAGCAGGCCCACGAGTTCATCGACGAGCAGGTCGAGGAAGTGGGCGAAGGGGACTAGCGGACTGGACCGGTGGACTGGGCTGTTCGGCTGTAGAGGTCGGTGCTGCTTTAGGTGAATCCATCGTCCGGACCGCACCACCGCCCCGAACGCCCCGAGGCGCTGGACTCGGTGCGCGGGTTCCGGAAACCCCGAGCGGGCGGCGACGTTCCGGCGATATCCTAGGTTCAAGCACGAGCAGCGGTCTGCGGTGCGGTTCAGCAGAACCTTCCCGCTCACGACAGCCACGGCACGAGGCCCAGTAGCACCTCCACCGGGACCCGGGCACTTACGACGCCCCGCCACCCACGACCCGGCCGTGCAGGAGTTCCGGTTCGAGTTGCGCGTCTGCCGGTGGGCCGAGCGCCACTGGGAGCCCGCCCGCGAGGACAGCGCGGTGTTCGTCGCGCGACAGCTCGGCACCCGGGACCGCCGGTGGGACACGCTCGTCGTCGAGGCCGACCCCGAGGGGCTGTACGCCAGGGGCGCGTTCGGCGACGAGCGCCTCGACAGCGACCTGCTGCACGTGGTGCGGTCGGCGCCCCGCGAGTGGACGTGGTACCGCGAGGCCCTGCCCGAGCCGGACTACCCCTGGCGGTACGTCCGGGAGGCGGTCCACCGCGCCGCCGACCGGGGGGTCGTCGAGACCCGCAAGCGCGACGGGCGGGTGGAGCTGCGCCGGTCGTGGCGCTACCCCGACTGGGTCCGGCGGCTGGTCGCCGTCGAGAACAAGCCCGACCTGGACGCCTCGGCGGCCAGGCAGCTGGCCGACCAGCTCGAGCGCGACGTGGCGCTGGGGCTGGCCGACGAGGCGTGGGTGGCGACCGGCGCGACCGGCGCCGACGTCGAGCCGGCGCTGTACGAGTCGCTGCCCGTCGAGGCAGGCATCCTGGCGCTGTCGGCCGACTGGGAGGCCGAAGTCGTCTGGAACGCCACCGCGCTCGACCCGGCGGCGCCGGGGACGCGGGTGCTCGAGCGGCCCGCCGGCGGGTCCCAGGACGCCTCGGCGGCGCGGTTCGAGTACGTCGAGCCCGACTGGAAGGCGGACAAGCGCCTGGCCATCGCCGAGCGGGCCTACGAGCGCGGCTGGCGGTCGTTCGTCGACGCGATGCGACCGGACTGCCGGCAGTTCCGGCTCCGGGACGTCGCCGACGGGCCGGTGCCGTGGTGCGCCGCGAAGGGCGGCCAGACGGCGGCGGAGTGCTCGGCGGGCTGTGGGTCATTCGAGCCCGAGCCGCCGGCGTGGCGCTCGCGCGGGTGGCCGATCGACGGCGGCCCCGGGAAGGGGGCCCGACGGCTGCTCGAGCGTCAGCGGGCCCGGCGGCGCTAGACGACCTCGAACTCGGACTCGAGCCGGCCGATGACCGCCTCCCGGTCGTCCTCCCGCACGGGCTCGTCGGCGTCGCCGCGCTCCTCCACGGTGAGTGCCTCGCGGGGCGCCGCGAGCCGGTAGGTGGGGACGGTGCGCTGGACGACCTCCAGCACCCCCTTGTTGGCCAGGTCCCGGAGCGCCGACCGGACCGCCTCGGCGGTGGCCTCGACGCCCTCGTCCCGGAGGGCCTGCACCACCGCGACCACGGACATCGAGCGCTCGTCGGGCCCGGCGACCACCTCGGCGACCCGGGCCTGCAGCGGGGGGACGCGGATGGTCCCCGGACCGTCGCCCTCGCCCTCCTCGATGCCGGGGGCGACGTCGACCAGGTCGGCGGCCTCGGCGGTGGCCCGGATGAGGCTGTTGTCGTCGCGGTAGTAGTACTCGGAGAGCTCCCCCTCGAGGTAGGCGTGGACGTCGCTGCCGCTGTCCACGTCCCAGCGCTCCTGGAGCTCCGCGTTCTTGGTGGGCTGGAGCTCGACGACGTCGGCGAGGCGCCGGCGGGCCTGCTCGGAGAGGGCCATCGCGAGTGGATAGGCCGGCGCCGGTGTATACCTGTTCCGGAACCCGTCGGCAGTCGCGCCGCCGTCGGTGGACACGCCGTCGGGGTCCCGGATCGCCCGTCGGACAGCGGTTAGCCGGCCCGGGACCGCCGGCTGCCTCTCCCAACAGGTTTAGATACGCCCACGGACAACCACGGCCATACCCGGGGGGACGAATGACGGAGCCTGACACGCCGCGCGTGGTGTTCGTGGACGACGAGCCGGAGGCAGCCGACATGTACGCCGCGCAGGTCGCCGACGCCTACGATGTCGAGATCGCCTACGACGGCGACGAGGCCCTCGAGGTCGTCGACGACGACGTCGACGTGGTGTTCCTCGACCGGCACATGCCCGGCCGCTCCGGCGACGAGGTCCTCGAGGAGATACGGGACCGGGAGCTGGGCTGCCGGGTGGTGATGCTCACCGCGATCGAGCCCGACGTCGACATCGTCGACATGGGCTACGACGAGTACGTGGTCAAGCCCGTCGTGAAGGAGGAGCTCCTCGACGCCGTCGACCGGCTGACCGCCGACCACGGCGAGGAGCTCGACGGGGAGGTCCTCGACGCGCTGGGCGACCCCAAGACCCGGCGGTGCTGTGCCGTCCTCGTCGGCGGGCCCCACAGTGCCAAGGAGCTCGCCGACGAGACGGGCTACTCCCTGACCACGGTCTACCGGCGGCTCAACGCCCTCCAGCAGGCCGGCATCATCGAGGGCCACGACACGGTCGATCCGGGCGGCGACCACTACAAGCGGTTCAGCGTCGTCTCGACGCGTATCCACATCGAGATCGACGACACCGTCAACGTCGACGTCGAGCGCGGCTCGGGCGAGGCCTGACCCCAACAGCTTTACTGGCGGCCGTCGGCCCTCCGCCCGTGACGGGAGCACCGAGCGATGGCGGGTGAGGCGGCCAGGATCCTGTTCGTGGACGACGAGCCCGCGCTGGCGGACGGCCACGCGGCACAGCTCACCGAGGATTACGACGTCGAGACGGCCTACGACGGCGACGAGGCCCTCGCGGTCGTCGACGACGGCGTCGACGTGGTGTTCCTCGACCGGCGGATGCCGGGCCGCTCCGGTGGGGAGGTCCTCGAGGAGATACGCGACCGGGAACTGGACTGCCGGGTGGTGATGCTCACCGGCGTCGAACCCGACGTCGACGTCGTCGAGATGGGCTACGACGAGTACGTCGTCAAGCCCATCGACGAGGACGTGCTGCGGGACACGGTCGACCGGATGCTGGAACCCGGCCCCATCGTGGTCGACGCGGAGATCCTCGACGCGCTGGGCGACCCCAAGACGCGGCGGTGCTGCTCGGCGCTGGTCACCGACCGGGTCAGCGCCAAGGAGCTCGCCGACGAGACGGGCTACTCCCTGACGACGGTCTACCGGCGGCTCAACTCCCTCCAGCAGGCCGGCATCGTCGAGGCCCACGACACGGTCGACCGCGACGGCGACCACTACAAGACCTTCACCGCCGTCTCGACGAGCATCAGCATCGAGATCGACGACGCCCTCCAGGTCGACGTCGAGCGGGCGGGCGGCCAGCAGGTCTGACCGGCGGCGTCACTCCGGCGACGCCGACCCGGGTGCCGGCCCGAGCGTCTCCTCGACCTGGGTGTAGGTCAGCACGAGCGCGGCGACGCCGAGGAGCGCGGCGACCGCGAACGGCACGACGAACCCGTACCGGACGAGGTAGCCCGACGCAAGCGGTCCGATGGCGGTCCCGAGGCCGAACGCCATCGTCAGCGTCGACAGCGTCGTCCCCGACCGGCCCTCGCCGGCGAGGTCGCCGGCCACCGCCAGTCCCGGCGCGAACACCATCGCGACCGCGACGCCGTGGACCAGCCGCGCCACCAGCATGCCCGCCGGCGTGGTCACGAGCCCCTGGGCGAGCACGGCGGGGACCAGCAGCACGAACCCCCAGACGAGGAACGGTCGCCGCCCGTGGACGTCGGCCAGCCTGCCGATGGGAACCTGGAGCACGACGTTGGCGACGACCACCGCCGCGAACTCCAGGCCGAACAGCGTCGCGCCCTGGTCCAGCCGGGCGTTGACGGTCTCCTGGAGCGTCGCGAACAGCGCGATGCCGATGGCCATGAACAGCGTCCCGACGGCGATGACGAACACCGGGTCGAACAGCCGGTCGCCGGTCCGGTCGAACACCGCCAGGCCCAGGTCGTCGCCGGCGGTGGCGCGGGTCCGCTCGGGGTCGCGGACGAGCAGAGCGACCAGCCCGAAACTGATGGCCGCGCCGGCGACCGCCACGCCGAAGGCGGCGTCGAACCCCGAGACGGCGATGTCACCGACGGCGTAGGGACCGAAGTTGACCACGGCGCCGGCGACCACGGGGCCGACGCCGAACCCCAGCAGCCGGAACGTGTTGTACACGCCGAAGTTGCCGCCGCGGTCGGCGTCGCCCGCCGCCAGCTCGTTCACCAGCGCCAGGGTGCAGGGGATGGTGAACGCCGCGCCCACTCCCTGGAGCGCGCGCACCACCACGACGCCGAGGTAGGAGTCGACGACGGCGAAGCCCGCGCTGGCGACCGCCACCAGCGCCAGGCCGAACAGGATGAACACCCGCCGGCGACCGACCCGGTCCGAGAGCCGGCCGGTGACCGGCTGGCTCAGGCTGTTGAGGAAGCCGAACAGCGACAGGACGATGCCGACCAGCAGCTCCTCGGTGATCTCGACGCCGAACGGGCCCGGTCCGACCAACCCGCCGACGTCGATGGCCGCGCTGCCGATGTACAGCGGCAGCACGACGATGAGAAACGAGTTCGCGACGGCGTCGGCCATCCGCGCCAGCGCCAGGACGAGG
>CAYWNQ010000055.1:0-10626 GCA_964459695.1 uncultured Halobacteriales archaeon
ATGTACGCCGGCCACGGCGGCGTCTTCCACGGCGACGTCCGGGACGTCGTGGAGACCGCGCTGGCGCGGGCCGAGGAGCGCGAGCCCAAGTACCCCGAGTGACGCGACGTTCTCGGACATTCTAACGGGCCCGGTGAACCGGCACTGTTGGGATACGCTCACGCTAGATGCCACCCCCGAGCCCCCGCCCGATCGACGGCTGCGGCTCTCATGGCTCGCGTGCTCACGGTTCGCTCCGCTCGCCGGCAGAGCGATGCTCTGCCGAGACCTCGATCGCTTTGCCCGCGTGGACACCGTTCGCACATCCGGCGACGATCCCTTGCTCGCGGCTCCCTCCGGTCGCCGCTCGCTCATCCGGTGGCGTTCGCTTCGCTCACGCCACCCGCCGGTCGCGTCGCCCGCCGCTCGCCGTTCGAGCAGGCCGTGGCGCTCCCTCGCCTCGCGGCTTCGCCGCTCGGCTGAACCGAGGCCTCCCTCCGGTCGGCCTCGCAGGTCGCGCCACGCGATCGCTGCGCGCATCACTCGCTCACTACGTTCGCTCGTTCCAGTGCTTGCGTCGCCGCCCGAGTCCAGCCAGCCGGCGCATTCCTGGCGGTATCCTCGGGTCAAGCACGAGTGGCGGTCTACGGTGGCAGTTGCAGTCCAGCGAACTCCAGCGGTCGAGCGGGCGGGCGCTTTCCGGCGGTATTCGGATCTGCAACCGGCGTATCCCGACAGTGCCGGTGAACCACCGGCGGATTTTATGTCGCCGGGAGCCGACCGACCGGCAATGGCCCACCGGTCCCTCGTCGCCCTGACAGCCCTGCTCGTCCTGGTGGGCGGCGTCCCCGCGGGCGCCGTCGCCCAGCAGGACACCGTCACGCTCACGGTCACCGTCGTGAACCAGAACGACCGGGCGCTGGGCGGGGTCACGGTCAACGCCACCTGGGACGGCGGCTCGACCGTCGAGACGACCGCCAGCAACGGCAAGGCGTTCGTCGACGTCCCCGCCGGCGCCGACGTGTCCCTGGACGCCGAGAGCGGCGAGTACGTCCGGAACACCCCCCTGGTGGTCGAGGACGCGACCGCCCGGGACGTCACCGTCGAGGTCGCCCGCAAGGGCCAGCTCACCGTCCGCACCACCGACCCCGAGGGGGCGCTCGCCGACGTCCGCGTCGAGGTCGTCGCCGGGGGCTCCGTCGTGGCCGAGGGCGTCACCGGCGACGGCGGCAGCTACCAGGCGCCGGCGCTGGAGCAGGGTTCCTACACCGTCTTCACCTACAAGTCGGGCTACTTCTCCAACCAGTCCGGCGTCACCCTCGGCCCGAGCCACACCCAGGTCGTGCCCATGCGCAAGGGGACCGTGTCGGTGACGTTCACAGTCGTCGACGACCACTTCGAGGACCCCCGGCGCATCGACGGCGCCACGGTCGACGTCGGCGACATCGGCACGGTCCGGACCACCGACGGCCGGGCCTCGCTGTCGGTCCCCGTCAACACCCAGACCCCGGTGACGGCGACCCAGGAGGGCTACCAGACCGCCCGCCGGACCCTCCGCGTGGGCGAGTCGCCGAGAGAGCTGCGGCTGGCGATCCAGCTCGAGCGCAGTCTGACGGTCGCCCCGTTCAACGAGCGCGTGGTCGTCGGGCAACAGACCATCGTGAACGTGACCAACGCCTACGACGAGCCCGTCGCCGGCGCCGTGGTCACCGTCGACGGTGACCCTGCCGGCGAGACCGGCGCCAACGGCCAGGCCCGCATCACCATCGAGTCGGAGGGCAGCCACCAGGTCGGCGCCCGCCACGAGGGCGTCACCGCCCCGGCGGTCGTCGTCGAGGGCGTCCCGGAGGGCGAGGGCCCGACGGCCACGCCCACGCCGACGGCGTCGCCGACCGACACCACCGACGTGGTGCTGCCCGGGTTCGGGGTCGTGCCCGCGGTCGCCGCCCTGGTCGCGCTGGCCGGCCTGGCGCTGGCCCGGCGACCCTGAGGCCCGTGGCCATCGACCGCCCCGACGCGGCGACGCTGGCGGTGGTCGTCGGCTTCGGGGCCTTCGCCGTCTGGTACTGGCTCAAGTGGCGCCAGCGCGTCGCCTGGTTCGACCGCGTCCGGACCGAGGTCGGCTGGCGCGACGGCGACGGCGACCGCGAGGACGACCAGTGACCCGCCGCGGCCAACCCGACGCGCTCGGCGAGACCGCGGGCCTTTAGCCGCACGCCCCGTAGAACCTCCCACATGGAGTCGACGACGACGGGCAGCTACCGGGTCCTCGCGAGCCCCCGCGGCCCCGACGAGTGGCTCCTGCTCGACGTCGCATCCGCCGAGCCCACCTACGTCGACGCCGACGACGTCCCCGGGGCCGTCGACCTCGCGTCCGGCAACCGCGTCGAGGCCACCGTGGCGTGGCGCGACGACCGGCCCGTTCTGACCGACTGCGAGGTGGCGGCCGCCACCCGCTTTCGGTTCGCCCGCACCGAGGCGCCGCTGTTCGAGGCCGCCGTCGACTGCTGGGCCGACGGCGACGGCGACATGAACGCCCAGGTCACCTACAGCAACGACCGCGAGCCGGTGGGCGTCGTCTACACCTTCCCCGCCCAGCCCGGCCAGCGGGACCTGTTCGTCGAGTTCCGCGACGGCACCCGGCCCCTGGAGCCGCTGGTGGCACGGGCCAGCGAGGCCGCCGAGCCGCCGTTCTCGGTGTACGTGCTCGACCCGCTCGACCGGCCATTCGTGGTGGTCTACGTCGTGCTCGCGCTCGACTCGGTGCTGGACCGGACCGTGCGGGACACGTACCTCTAAGGCCGGCGCCGGCGGTAGTGCAGCCATGGTCGGCCAGTACGACGACGACCTGCACTACGTCTGGGACACCCGCGTCCGGTTCGCCGAGACCGACCAGCAGGGCGTGGTGTTCTACGGCGAGTACGTCACCTACCAGGACGAGACGGTCAACCAGTTCCTGCGGGCGGTCGGCTACGGCTACGACGAACTCGAGGCGGCGGGGTGGGACGTCCACGTGGTCCACGTCGACCTGGACTACCGCGCCCCCGCGCAGTTCCAGGACGACCTCGCGTGTGGCATCCGGGTCGAGGCCATCCGCGAGTCGTCCATCGAGTTCGCGTGGCGGTGCCGCCGGGACGGTGCGGTCGTCGCGGAGGGCGGCCTCACCCACGTCGCGGTCGACGAGGCGGGCGAGCCGACGCGGGTGCCCGACGCCTTCCGGACGGCGGTCGCCGACTACCAGGACGAGCCGCCCCAGCCGGGCGTCGCCGGCGACGGCTGAGCACGGTGGCCGCAAGGCCCTAGCAGACCGGCTTGGGGTCCAGCCCCATCGCCGCCAGCCGGTCGGCGTACGAGCGGTAGGCGACGTCGACGGTCGCCGCGGCGGCCTCGCGGGCGGTCGCGTAGTCCTCCTCGTCCGCGCAGACCCCGTCCAGCAGCGCGGCGCCCTCGCCGACCAGCTCGTCGGTGTCGGCCCGGAGCTCGCGGAACAGCGCCGCCCGGTCCGGGTCGGCCTCGTTGACGAAGAAGTTGACCACCTGGAGCAGCGTCCGCTCGCCCGCCAGCGGCCGGCCCACCAGCCCGGCGCCGACGCGGGCGGCGGTGGCCTCGACGCCCTGCAGGTGCTCGTGGAGGGCGTCGGGGGCGGCGTCGAGCTCGCCGGCGTCGTCGAGCTCGGCGAGCACGCGGTCGCGGTGGTCGCGCTCGCGGGCGGCGACGTCGGCGAACGCCTCGCGGGCGGCCTCGACCGGCTCGTCGTCGGCCCACCGCTCGAACGTCTCGGCGGCCCGGGCCTCCGCCGCCGCGGCGGCCCGCAGCACCGCCGGCGTCGACAGGTCCGCCCCGGTCTCGGCGACCAGGGCCTTCTCCGAGCCGAGGCGGTCGAGTTCGGTGGCCTTCGCGTCGCGGACGGTGGCGACGAGGGTCTCGCCGTCCATGGTGGGTCCTCCGTCGGGGACGGGGATAAGCGGCTGGGGCCGGTTCGACCGGGCCCGCTCGACTCCCCGTCGCGTCTCGGCGACCACGTGGCGGGCGCCGCACGGGAACGAATTCGGATCCGCGGGGATGCCTGCTACAGCCGCCACCCCGGCCCTTATCGCTCGCCCGCACGTACACCCGGCCATGCCCGACGCCCCCGCCATCGACGCCACGGCGCTCAAGCGCCGGCTCGACGCCGGCGAGCGCGTCCGCCTCCTCGACGTCCGGGATCGCGACGAGGTCGCGGCCTGGCGCATCGACCACCCCGGTGCCGACCACGAGCACGTGCCCTACGCCAAGTTCGTCGCAGCCTCCGTCGGCGGCGACCCCGCCGACCTGGTCGAGGGCGACGCCTACGTCGCCGTCTGTCCCCGCGGCGAGGCCAGCGCCGAGGTGGCCGCGATGCTCCGGGAGGCCGGCGTCGACGCCGTCAACCTCGCCGACGGCATGCAGGGCTGGGCGCGGCTGTACGAGGCCGTCGCCGTCGACCTCGCGGGCGCCACGCTGGTCCAGTACGCCCGCCCGTCCAGCGGCTGCCTGGCGTACCTGCTGGTCTCGGCGGGCGAGGCGATGGCCGTCGACCCCCTGCGGGCCTTCGCCGACCGCTACCCCGCCGACGCCGCCGGGCGGGACGCCGAACTGCGCTACGTCCTGGACACCCACGTCCACGCCGACCACGTCAGCGGCCTCCGGGACGTGGCCGCCGCCACGGACGCCACGCCGGTGACGTCCGCCGACGCCGTCGAGCGGGGCGTCACCTTCGACGTGGAGACGGTCGCCGACGGCGACGCCCTGTCGGTGGGCGACCTGACCGTCGAGGTCGTCGCGACGCCGGGCCACACCTCCGGCGCGGTGTCGCTGTCGGTGGGCGACGCGCTGCTCACCGGCGACTCGCTGTTCGTCGAGGCGGTGCCCCGCCCCGACCTGGAGGCCGGCGACGACGGCGCCGCCGCGCTGGCCGGCCAGCTCCACGACAGCCTGACCGACCGGCTGGCGCGGTTCGACGACGACCGCCGGGTGTTCCCCGGCCACCACTCGCCGGGGGCCGAACCGGTCGACGGCGTCCACACCGCGACGCTGGGTGCGGTCCGCGACCGGCTGGCGGCGTTCTCGCTGTCCCGCGAGGCGTTCGTCGAGCGCATCCTCGCGGACCTGCCGCCCCGGCCCGCCAACGTCTCCGACATCGTCGCGGTCAACCTCGGGCGGGCGAGCGCGGACGACGAGGCGGCCTTCGAGCTGGAGCTGGGGCCGAACAACTGCGCGGCGACGGTGTGACGGGAGCGCCGGGCAGCTTGGCGGTCCGTGGCACCTACCGTTACATCTATTTCGTATCGTAACGTACTGGATCGTATACGTGAAGACGGTCACCACCCGCATCCCCGAGGACGACGAGGAGCTCCTCGCCGAACTCGAGGCCGAACTCAGCGCCGACCGGTCGGAGGTGCTCCGCCGGCTCATCCGTGCGGGCCTCGACGACTGGCGGCGCGAGCGCGCACTCGAGCAGCTCCGCGAGCACGCCATCACGCTGCGGACGGCGGCGGAGCTCGCGGACGTGTCCTACGTCGAGATGCTCTCGCTGGCCGCCGAGGCGGGCATCGACGTGGGGTACACGACCGACGACCTCGAGCGCGACCTCGACCGCATCTGATGGTCGTCGTCGATTCCTCGGCGCTCATCCCGCTCGCGTGGGTGGGGCGACTCGACCTCGTCACGACCACGTTCGACGACGTCGGGGTTCCCGAGGCGGTCCGGACGGAGGTCCTCGCCGAGGGCAAGCGGGGGACGGCTGCACTCGAGGGGTTCCTCGACGACGTGGCGGTTCGAGAGACCCCGGCCGGGGCCGAGGAGGTGGCCGACCTCGAGGGCGTCGCGGTGGCCGACGCGTCGGTGGTCCTGCTGGCCGACCACGGCGAGGACGTCCTCCTGGCCAACGACCGGGGGCTGATCGAGGTCGCCCGGAGTCACGGCGTCGACTGCTGGTGGGTCACGACACTGCTGCTCACGGCCACGAAGGAGGGCACCCTGACCGCCGACGAGGCCACCGACGTGCTGTACGACCTGGTCGACGAGGGGATGAACCTCCACCCGCAGGTGTACGCGAGGGTGCAGCAGCGACTCCGCGACCTCGGGTGAGGCCGCGACCGCTCCCGATCGGCGGGTGGGACCGCGGCGTCGGGTTTTATCCCCGGCCACCACGACCCCCAGCCATGCGACTGGAGGACGAGACGGTCCTGGTCACCGGCGCGGGGCAGGGTATCGGCGAGGCGACGGCGCTCCGGTGTGGCGCCTCGGGCGCCCACGTCGTCGTCACCGACGTCAACCCAGACACCGGCGCGGCCACCGCCGACCGCATCGCAGACGAGCAGCCCGGCAGCGCGACGTTCCACGAGCTCGACGTCACCGACGGCGAGGCGTTCGTCGACCTGGCCGGCGCCGTCGACGACGAGCGCGGCCTCGACGGCCTGGTGAACAACGCCGGCGTGGGCCACCCGCCCGCCGACGTCGAGGAGACCGACGGTTCGGTGTTCGAGTACGTGCTCGACGTCAACGTCCGGGGGGTCTGGCACGGCTGCCAGGCGGCGCTGCCCCACATGAAAGAGCGCGGCGCGGGCGCCATCGTCAACGTCGGCTCGCTGGCGTCGTTCTACGGCCTGCCCAAGCAGGGCGCCTACTCGCTGTCGAAGGGCGCGGTGCTGAACCTCACCCGCGCGGTCGCCGCCGAGGCCGGCCGGGACGGCGTGCGGTGCAACGCGGTGTGCCCGGCGTTCACCGACACGCCGCTGGGGCGGCAGTTCTTCGAGACCCGCGAGGACCCCGAACGGGCCAAGGAGCAGCTCCTGGGGCGGTATCCGCTGGGCCGGCTGGCCCAGCCCGAGGAGGTGGCCGACGCCGTCCGGTTCCTGCTGAGCGAGGAGGCCAGCTACGTCACCGGCGAGGCGCTGCGGGTGGACGGCGGGTTCTCGACGAGCTGACCACGACGGCTGATGACCGGCTGATCAGGTACGGACCGCTCCTACTCCGGCTCGAGCAACGAGACCGCGCGCTGGACGTACGTGTTCGTGTCCCAGCTTCGCGCCGCAGCGATGTTCTGGAGGGTCTCGAGCGCGTCCGACGACGACAGCCGACCCGTTCGAACCAGCACCGAGAGCAGCGTCGGCGTCGTGAGGAGTCGCGTGTCTGCAAGTGACGCGTGAATCAGGCCGAGACTGTTGAACTCGTCGCAAAGCAGGAGGGCGGCGTCTAGGTCGTTCGCGAGCGTGACGGCGGCGTTCTCCCCGTCGTCGAGCGGGAACTCCTCGTCGAGGGCGACGGATCGGATGTCCATGGCGTCGGCTCGCTCCAGCACGGCGGTGGCGGCCCGACCGTGGTCGTCCTCGTGGGCCGCGACTTCGCGGAGCTCGGCGACGACCGCCTCGGGGACCACGACCTCGTAGCGGTCCAGACAGAGCGAGAGCGGATCGACTTCGCTGCCGGCGGCGATCCCGAGGCTGACGAGGGCGGAGGCGTCGGCGACCAGCACCGACATCTATAGTTCTGCGACCTCGTCGACGAAGTCCTCGTCCAGCTGGCGTTTGAGGACGCGGATATTGCCCGCCTCTTCGGTTCCGAGGAGGGATTCGAGCTGCTCGTAGGTTATCTCGCCGTCGTAGTAGGCCGCAGCGATCTCCTGGGTCAGCGCGTCGTCGTGGGCGGCATCCTGGAGGTACTCCCGGAGGGCGGTGACCAGCACGGCCGTCCGGTCCTCGCCGAGCACCTCGGCGAGCGCGTCGGCCCGGTCGACGAGCCGGCCGGGCGCCCGGAACTGGACACGCCGCTTGTCGCTGCTCATCGTGTGTACATCGTGAGCCAACGGACTTCAACCTTCGCGTGTGTCCGCTGTGAGCCAGGTGGGCCCTCGCCCGGGCGACGCTGTCGGTCTCACCGCCGCCGCACCCGCACCGTCACGTCGGACGCCGGCCGCAGCGTCGTCCCCATCGAGAGGTCGGGCTCGGGATCGGAGACTAGGTCGAACTCGGCCCGCTGGAGCACCGTGGGCAGCACGGTCTTCAGCTCCAGCATCGCGAACCGCATGCCGATGCAGTGGCGCGGCCCGCCGCCGAACGGGAAGTAGGCGTACTCGGGCAGGTCGTCCTCGAACGCGTCGGTCCACCGCGAGGGGTCGAAGGCGTGGGGGTCGTCGTACCACCGGTCGTCGGTGTGGACGTGGAACTGCGGCAGCGTCAGCTTGGTGCCCTCGGGGATACGGTAGCCGCCGAGTGCGACGACCTGGCGGGCCTCCCGGAAGGTGACGAACGCCGGCGGGTAGAGCCGCAGCGATTCCGACACGACGCGGTCGGTGGCCTCGAGGGCCGCCACGTCGGCGGGCGTCGGGACCGCGCCGCCCAGCTCCCGGTCGTACTCGGCGGCAAGCGTCGCGCGGACGTCGTCGTGTTTGGCGAGCTCCATGACGGTGTAGGTCAGTGCCAGCGAGGTTGTCTCGTGGCCGGCGAACAGGAACGTCGCCATCGTGTCCCGGAGCTCGGTGTCCGAGAACGCGTCGCCGTCCTCGCCGGCGGTCAGCAGGAGCGCGAGCAGGTCGTCGTACTCGTCGGCCCGGCCCCGCCGCTCGTCGATGAGTCCCTCGACGAACGACCGGAACTCGGCCAGGCTCCGGCGGTAGCGGCGGTTCGCCGGCGTCGGCACCCACATCGGGAGGAACGTCGACACGCCGTCGACGTCACCCCGGTCGTTGAGAACCTCCGCGAACTCCGTGACGACGTCGGCTTCCTCGGACAGCTCGATGTCGAACAGCGAGTGCGCCAGCACCCCCAATGTGAGCCGCGAGAACGCGCGGTTGAGCGCCACCGTCTGTCCGTCGTCCCAGCCGTCGACCAGCTCGGTGGCGTACCGGCCCATCGCCTCGCCGTAGCCCCGGATGCGCTCGAGGGTGAACGCGTCCTGGACCGCCGTCCGCTGGCGGTGCCACTGGTCGCCGTCGGTCAGCAGCAGCCCCTCGCTGGCGAACTCGCCGCCGAGGTCCTCGAAGCCGTACTTGCCGTAGGCGGCGTGGTCGGTCACGAGCACGCGCTCGATCAGGTCGGGGTGCAGCACCGTGCAGAACGACAGCCGGGGCAGCCGGTAGCTCACCACGTCGCCGTAGCTGGCCATCTCGTCGTAGAACGCCCGCGGGTCCCGCACCAGCGACAGCGCGTTGCCCAGCACCGGGAGACCGTCGGGGCCAGGCGGGGTCTCGGTGGGGAGGCCGTCGTCGGTCGACGACCCGGCGTCGCCGGGTGTGGCCGCGTCGCCGGTCCCGTCGTCGTCCTTCTCCGTCGGGGCGGCCCCCGTGCCTGCCATGGCCGGCGATACGGCACCCACGGTGACGGCAGTTACCCCGATATATCTCGGGTATTGAAGTGTTGAGGGCCCGAAGCGGCGGCCGTGCGCTACCTCGAGGCCCGGCTCGACCAGCCCGACTGGATGCGCCACCCGATGCAGGAGTTCCTCGTGGCGTCGCCCGCCATGCATCGGGCGGAGCTGCGCGCCTGGAACCTCAGCCGCGAGGACGTGCAGTTCGCGCTGTTCTACATGGAGGGCGACGTCGACGCCTACCGCGACCGCATCGCCGACGTCGAGGTCAACCGGTGGTACGAGCTCACGCCGGTCGACGACGACGCGTTCTACTCGTACGTCTGCCAGGGGTACACCGACGCCGACGAGGCCTTCTTCGGCGCGTTCGCCGAACTCAGCCTGGTGGTCGTGCCGCCGCTGGTCTACGACGACCGGGGCCGGACCACCGTGACGGTGGTGGGTCGGGGCGAGTCGCTGGGCGAGCTGGTCGACGCCCTCCGGGCCGGCGCCGACGTCAGCGTCGAGGTGCTGGAGGTCGGCGAGTACGACCGCCGCCACGGCACCGTCACCGCCGGGCTCACCGACCGCCAGCGCGAGGCCGTCGCGACGGCGACCGGGATGGGCTACTACGACGCCCCGCGCGGGGCGTCGCTGGCGGAGGTGGCCGCGGCGCTGGACGTCGGGTCGGGGACGGCCTCGGAGCTGCTGCGGCGTGGCGAGGCGGCGCTGATGGGCCGGCTGTTCGGTCGTGACGGGTGAGGGGAGCTGGAACGGGTGGAGTCGGTCTGGAGCCGACCGCATCCTTGCTCTGGACCGCCTCCACCGACTCGGGGCGTCCCGTGCAGGCTAGGATGCTCGGACTGGACCGCCGTCACAGCCTGGAAAGCCCCGAGGCGCTGACCGCATGCTTAGACTGGACCGCCACCACCGCCCGGAAAGCCCCGAGGCGCTGGATTCGGGCGGCTTGCTGCGCTCCTCGACCTCCCTCCGGTCGGTCTGCGGTGCTTACGTCGCCGTCCTTCGTCCAGCGCCTCGCCCCTTTCAGTCCCCCCGACCGGAGGCCTGCCCTTCCCCGGGTCGCGGCCCGAGCGCCGCTTCCGGCCCGTCGGCTGGCCGACCAGCCGACATGGGCGGGAATGAAAGGGGCCGCCCGCTCGACGAGCGAGGCGACGAAAGCACCGCAGCGAGCGGAGCGAGCGAGGAGCGCAACGAGCCGCAGCCGTCGAGCGGGCGGGGGCTTTCCGGCGGTGTCCTAGGTTCAAGCACGAGTGGCGGTCAGCGGTCGTGGTCACGCGAAATGCTAGCCGTCGAGCGGGCGGGGGCTTTCCGGCGGTGTCCTAG
>CAYWNQ010000056.1:0-10525 GCA_964459695.1 uncultured Halobacteriales archaeon
CGATGCTGCTCCGGGACGCCATCAAGCCCAACGTCGTCCAGACCATCGAGGGGACGCCGGCGTTCGTCCACGGCGGCCCGTTCGCCAACATCGCCCACGGCACCAACTCGCTCATCGCCGACAAGGCCGCCTTCGGCATGGGCGACTACCTGGTGACGGAGGCCGGCTTCGGCTCGGACCTCGGCGCGGAGAAGTTCATGAACATCGTCTGCCGGCTCGGGGACATGACGCCCAACGCCGTCGTCCTGGTCGCGTCCATCCGGGCGCTCAAGTACCACGGCCTGGACATGTGGCCGGCGGACTTCGACCGCATCGACGAGGCCGGCGTCGACGCCGTCGAGGCCGGCTTCGAGAACATCGACAAGCACGTCAGCAACCTCCGGAAGTTCGGCGTGCCCGTCGTGGTGGCGGTCAACCGGTTCCCGGACGACGAAGACGCCGAGGTGGCGGCCGTGCTCGAGCACTGCCGCGAGGACCTCGGCGTCCGGGCGGCGGAGTCGCGGGTCTTCGAGGCGGGCAGCGAGGGCGGCGTCGACCTCGCCGAGAACGTCGTCGAGGCCGTCGACGAGAGCGACGAGGCCGAGTTCTCGTTCCTCTACGACGACGACGCGCCCATCCGGGAGAAGATCCGCACCATCGCGACGGAGATCTACGGCGCCGACGGCGTGAAGTTCACCGGCGGGGCGATGGACGACGCCGAGCGGATGGCCGACCTCGGGTTCGACGACGTCCCCATCTGCATGTCCAAGACGTTCCACTCGTTCTCCGACGAGGCCAGCCGGAAGGGCGCACCGGAGGGCTGGGAGCTGGAGATCACCGAGATCTACCCCTCCGCCGGCGCCGGGTTCCTGGTCGCGCTGACCGCCGACGCGCTCACGATGCCGGGGCTGCCCCAGCGGCCCGCCGCCGCCGACATGGACATCGACGCCGACGGCAACATCTCCGGGCTGTTCTGAGGCCGGACGGGCGAACTGCCGGTCCCGTCCTGGTCGTGGGTCACGGGCGCCCGTCACGACGGTGTGTGCCACGGTACCGGCCGGCGAGCGTTTTTTGTACGCGCTCGTCGAACCCCGTGCCGTGACCGAGTCGCCCGGTGGCCCCGGGGAGCGGGCCTTCGAGGAGGTGTTCTACCCCGCCGACCGCATCCCGCTGGTGGAGTGGCGGGAGTTCTCCGGCGCCAAGCCGACGGTCATCCTCACCGGCGTGGTCACGGTGCTGTCGTTCGTCACCGGGCTGTCGAACCTCAGCGGGTCGCCCGCGGTGACCGGGCCGCTGGCCGGCGTGCTCCCGATGGCCGAGGGGTTCGCCCAGTTCGGCGGCGTGCTGTTCGCGTTCGTCCTCGGGCTGGTCACCGTCGGCCTCCAGCGCCGCAAGCGCCTGGCCTGGCGCGTCGCGGTCGTCGTGCTGCCGGCGCTGGCGCTGCTGCCGCTGACGACGTTCCAGACCACCGACGTTCCCCTGTTGGTGCTGACGGTGGCCACGTTCCCGCTGCTGGTGCTCAACCGGGACCGGTTCGAGCAGACCATCGACCTCTCGCCCCTCCAGATCGCCTCGCTGTCGGCCATCTTCGGCGTCCTGCTGTACGGGACCACGGGCGCCTACGCGCTCCGGGAGCAGTTCACCGCCATCGACTCCTGGGGCGACGCGTTCTACTACGTCATCGTCACCATCGCGACCGTCGGCTACGGCGACATCACGCCGACGACGACGGTGGGCAAGTGGTTCTCGCTGTCGGTGATCCTGTTCGGGACCGGCGCGTTCACCGTCGCGGTGGGCGCCCTCGTCGGCCCGGCCATCGAGTCCCGCATGGCGGCGGCCTTCGGAAACATGACCGCATCCGAACTCACGCTCCTGGACGACCACGTGGTGGTCCTCGGACACGGCGACGTCACGGAATCGCTGCTGGACGAACTCGACGACGAGACCGACCTCGTCGTCGTCACGCCCGACCAGGAGGTCGCCTCGCGGCTGTCCAGCGAGGGCGTCAACGTGCTGACCGGCGATCCGACGGACGAGGCCGTCCTCCGGGACGCGCGCCTCGACGCGGCCAGCGGGGTCGTCGTCGGGAGCGAGGACGACGCCCGCGACGCCCTGGCGGTCATGGCCGCCAAGAACGTCAACCCAGACGTCCGGGTGGTAGCGGCGGCCAACGAGACCAAGCACGTCGAGAAGCTCCGGTCGGTCGGCGCCGACGAGGTCGTCAACCCGCTGTCCATCGGCGGGCGGCTGCTCGGACGGTCGGTGCTGGACGCGGAGGACGCCTCGGTCGAGGCCGTGCGGGGCGACGGCGGGACGGGCGAGTGAGGCCGAGCGGCGGCGGCGCTCGGTGACGGGGGCTGCGCAACGACCACACAGCGCCGTGGTTCCCTACGGTAGTTCTTTACGTGTGTAACGCGGTAGCACACGCGTATGAGCGCCGAGAGCGAGTCGGGCGGGGGGCTGGCCACCCGGCTCCTCGCGCCGGTCTGTGCCGTCACGGGTGCCGCGGTGCTGGCCGGCTTCTTCTTCCCGGGCGCCATCGGCGAGACGGTGTCGGGGGAGGCCTGGCTCACGGTCGCGCTGGTCTTCTTCACCTCCGGGCTGGCGTACCTCGCCGTCCTCCCCCACCGCGCCACCACCGAGCGCGAGGAGCCGTACCTGCTGGCCGTCCGGCGCACCGGCGCCCGGGGGATGCTCCGGGGGTTCCTGGCGCGCCAGGAACCGGTGACCCTGGCCGTCCCCGTCGCCGGGTTCGCGGCGTTCTTCCTGGCACAGTTCGCGTTCCCGACCGCCACGTCGGAGGCCGTCGACGGGGTCACCTCCGTCATCCTCCAGGAGGCCGGCGTCGTCTTCCTGGGCGCCATGCTGCTCGCGGTGGTGTACTGCCTCGTCCTGCTGCTGGGCCCCTGGGGCGAGGTCCGGCTGGGCGGCGCCGACGCCGAGCCGACCTACACCTACCCGACGTACTTCACGCTGGTCTTCACCGCCGGCATCGCCGCCGGCATCGTGTTCTGGGGGCCGGCGGAGGCGATGATCCACTACCGGACCCCGCCGCCGTTCTTCGGCGCCGAGGCCCAGTCGAGCGCGGCCGTCGGCGGGGCCCTGACCTACGCGCTGTTCCACTGGGGGCTGTCGGCCTGGAGCGCCTACACCGTGCTCGGCGTCCCCATCGCCTACTACGTGTTCACCCACGGCGCGCCGCTGCGGGTCTCCTCGATCCTGACGCCGCTGCTGGGCGTCGACGGCCTGGACTCGCCGTGGAGCAAGCTGGTCGACACGCTGGCGGTGTTCGCCACCATCGGCGGGCTGGCCACGTCGGTGGCGCTCGTCGGCGAGCAGTTCCTCGTCGGCACGGAGTTCCAGTGGGGCGTCACCGCCGGGTCGCTCGGGCCGGTGCTGTTCGTCGGCGGCCTGACGCTGGTGTTCACGCTGGCGGCGGTGACCGGCGTCCACCGCGGCATCCGCCGCATCGCCGGGCTCAACGTGGCGCTGTTCGGCCTGTTCGCGCTGGTGGTCGCCGCCGTCGGCCCCCACTCGTTCCTGCTGGACCGGGGCACGGCGGCGGTCGGTAGCTACCTCGTCAACTTCGTCCCGCTGTCGCTGCACGTCGGCGGCCAGTGGGTGGCCGACTGGACGGTGTGGAACTGGTCGTGGTGGTTCTCCTGGGCGCCGTTCGCCGGACTGTTCATCGCGGCGCTGTCGCGGGGGCGGCGCATCCGGACGGTGGTGTTCACGAGCGTCGTCGCCACCGCCGCCGCGACGATGGTGTGGTTCCTGCTGCTGGGCGGCACGTCGCTGTTCTACCAGCACACCGGCCGGGCCGACATCCTCGGGGCGATGGCCGGCGCCAGCACCGAGGAGGCGGTGGCCGGGTTCGAGCTGTTCGCCGCGCTGCCGCTGAGCCAGCTGCTGATGTTCCTGTTCCTGGCGCTCATCGTGGTGTTCATCACGACCTCGGCGGACGTCTCGACGCTGGCGGTCGCGACCATCGCGGCCCGGCGCGGCGAGGTGGCCACCAGCGGCTCCATCGCCTTCTGGGGCGCCGTCCAGGGCCTCGTCGCCGTGGCCGTCCTTCTCCTGGGCGGCGCCGGGACGCTGCAGGCCCTGGCGGTGCTCACCGGCGGCCCGTTCGCGGTGCTGTCGGTTGTGGCGCTCGGCGGGCTCTCCTGGACGTTCTACCGGCGCGAGCGGGGCCACACCTCCATCGTCCGCCGGACGGTGGACCGGCTGCCGACGGTGCAGACCCATCACGACGTGGATCGGCCGGACGACTAGTGGGTGGTGACGCTGTTGGTGGGGTTCGTCCGGCCCTCGAGCCGTGGTCGCCCGCTTCTCACCGCAACCGCCGCCGCATCTCGCGCTTGAACATAGGAGACCACCGGAACGCCCCGAGGCGCTGGACTCGGAGGGAGCCGGAGGCACCCTCTCTGCTTACGTCGCCGTCCGTCGTCCGGGTTGCCGGCTCCGCCGTCAACCCGCGCGGCGGAGTCGCGAGAAGAAGCCGCGACGCACGCCTCGCCCCGTTCAGTCCCACCAGGGTCGGTCAGTCAGCCGGCACGAGACAGCCGGTTGGTCGACCGGCACGGGCGGGACTGAAAGGGGCGACGGGTTCGGCGAACCCGGACGACGCGAGCACTGCAACGAGCGAACGCAGTGAGCGAGTGAAGCGCGCAGCGAGTCCCGGGAGCCGAACCCGTCGGGGCTTTCCGGCGGTATCCTAGGGTCAAGTGCGAGGAGCGGTCGGCGGGTGCGGCTGCGGTGCAGCGCCCTCACCAGGGCTTTCCGGCGGTAGCGACGGTCAAGTACCAGCTGCGTATTGCGGTCTGCGATCGCAATCGGTCGCCACAGCGGGACCGTCCCGTCGAGTATCACCGACGAATCCACCCGAGCAAGTACTACTGACTGCCTTCCACGGCGTCGGCCTCGACCGAGAACGACGCGTCCTCGCCCAGCGCCTCGTCGACGGCGGTCACCAGCGCCCGGGCCTTGTCGAGGGTCTCCTGGTACTCGCTGGCGGGCCGAGAATCGTGGACGACGCCGCCGCCGACCCGGAGCCGGTACTCGCCGCCGCGGCGCACCAGCGTCCGGATGACGATGTTGAGCGTCGCCCGGTCGTCGAAGCCGAACAGCCCGATGCTGCCGGTGTAGGGGCCCCGCCGGGTGCGCTCGACCTCGTCGACGATCTCCATCGTCCGGGGCTTGGGCGCGCCGGTGATGGTGCCGCCCGGGAACACCGCGGCGACGGCGTCGGCGACGCTCACGTCCGGCCGGCGCCGGCCCTCGACCAGCGAGACCAGGTGCATCACCTCGGCGTAGCGGTCCACCCGGCGGTACTCGTCGACCTCGACGGTACCGTACTCGCAGACCTTCCCCAGGTCGTTGCGCTCGAGGTCGACCAGCATCGCGTGCTCGGCGCGCTCCTTCTCGTCGCTCCGGAGGTCGGCCTCGAGCTCCGCGTCCGCCGCCGGGGTGTCGCCCCGCGGCCGGGTCCCGGCGATGGGCTCGGTCAGGAGGCGGTCCCCGTCGACCGACAGCAGCAGCTCCGGGCTGGCGCTCACGAGGTCGACGCCCGGGAACTCCAGCAGCGCCGAGTACGGCGCGGGGTTGACGCGCCGGACGGCGGCGAACGTCTCGACGGGGTGGACCGCCGCGGGCGCCGTCAGCCGGTGGGAGACGTTGGTCTGGAAGGTGTCGCCGTCGCGGACGTACTCCTTGATGGCCCGGACGCGGTCGGCGTAGGCCGCCTCGCCGCACTCGCTCTCGAAGGTCGCCGTCCGGCTGGCCGCCGGCGGCGAGTCCACCCGCGGGTCGCCCGACAGCGCCGCCTCCGCCAGCGCCGTCGCCCGCTCGCGGCCCCGGTCGTAGGCCGCCGACGGGTCGCCGTCGACCACGGGACAGGCAGCCACCCGGAGCTCCACGTCGCCCTCACCGCGGGGCTCGCGCCAGGCCGCCAGCCGGTCGAAGACTGCCAGCTGGACCCGCGGGAGGCCCTCCGCCACGGTCGTTTCGGGCAGGTCCTCCAGCTCGCGGGCGACATCGTAGGAGAGCCAGCCGACGGCGCCACACGGGTAGGGCACCTCGCAGTCGCCCCGGACCAGCCGCTCGCGCTCGAGCAGCGCGTCGACGGCGTCGAGGCTCGGACTGCCGCCGCCCCGCGACGCCGCGGCCGGGCCGACCTGGACCAGCTCGACGGGGTCGACGCCGAAGTAGCCCCAGCCGGACTGGCCGCCGGTGGTCTCCAGGTAGGCGCCGGGCCCGTCGCGGTCGCGGGCCCGGCGGTAGGCCTCGTAGGGGTCGGCGACGGCCACCGACACCACGACCGGCACGCGGGCGCCGGCGGGGGCGCCCGCGGCGGTCGCGGCGAAGGCCTGCCGGTCGGTGCGGGTGGTGGGTGCGGTCATGGAGAGCCGGCGGTCGTTGTCACGGCCACGCGGGGGCCCGCCTAAACCCTTCCGTGGTCGGCTCGGGACTCCACAACGTCTCGACCGGGCGACAGGTCGGGCTGCCCCTCGAGTGGCCGCCGCGGCGACCCCGGAGCGAGACCGCACGCGGGCGGCCCCGTCCACCCGGGCTACCGCAGCCGTCAAGTGCCGTCCGCTCGCCCGCTGGACCATGACGACAGTGATCGACGGCAACGAGGTCGGCGACCGGGTCCGGGCCGGCGTCGGCGACTGCGTGGACACGCTCGTGGACGCGGGCACGCGCCCCGGGCTGGCGACGGTGCTGATGAGCGACGACCCCGCCAGCGAGACGTACGTCTCGATGAAGCAGGACGCCTGCGAGGAGCTCGGCATCGAGAGCTTCCACCACGAGATCGACCCCGAGGCCCCCGCCGAGGAGCTGTTCGACCGCGTCGACAGACTGAACGACGACCCCGACGTCCACGGCATCCTGGTCCAGATGCCGGTGCCCGACCACGTCGACGGCCGGGAAGTTCTCCGGGCCGTCGACCCGCTGAAGGACGTCGACGGCTTCCACCCCGAGAACGTCGGGCGGCTGGTGGCCGGCGACGCCCGGTACAAGCCCTGCACGCCCCACGGCATCCAGAAGCTGCTGGCCGACGCCGGCGTCGAGACAGAGGGCGCCGACGCCGTGGTCGTCGGCCGGTCGGACATCGTCGGCAAGCCGATGGCCAACCTGCTCATCCAGAAGGCCCCCGGCGGCAACGCCACGACGACGGTGTGTCACTCCCGGACGGCCGACCTCGGGGCGAAGACCCGCGGCGCGGACGTCCTGATCGCCGCCGCGGGGGTCCCGGAGATGATCGACGGCAGTATGGTCGGCGAGGGCGCCGCCGTCGTCGACGTGGGCGTCAACCGCGTCGACGCCGACACCGAGAAGGGCTACGAGCTGGTCGGCGACGTCGAGTTCGAGAGCGCCAGCGAGAAGGCCGACGTCATCACGCCCGTCCCGGGCGGCGTCGGCCCCATGACCATCGCGATGCTGATGTACAACACCGCCAAGGCCGCGGGCCTCCAGGCCGACGTGCCCGTCGACCTGCCGTAGCGACCCCTGGCGCCGGGCGACACGCAGATGAGGGGGCCGGCCGAAGCAGGGCCCATGGACGCCGAGGACACCACGGTCGCGACGTTCCTGGACGACCTCGCGGCCGGAACGACGCCCGCCGGCGGCAGCGCCGCCGCCGTCACCGGCGCGATGGGCGCGGCGCTGTGCGAGATGGTCGCGGCCCAGTCGGGGGCGGGCGAGGACGGCGGCGACCCGGAACTCGACGACGCCGCCGAGACACTCCGCGACCGCCGGGGGTCGCTCCAGGCGCTGGCCGAGGCCGACGCCGCCGCCGTGGAGGCGCTGTTCCTGGCCGACGCCCCCACCGACGCGGACCGCGAGCGCGCCGTGGCGGTGCCACAGTCCATCGCCGAGGCCTGCCTGGCGGTGCTCGAGGCCGCCGCCGTCGTCGCCGACCGGGCCGAGGGGACCGTCGCGGTCGACGCCGCCACCGGCGCGGTGCTGGCCCGGGCCGGCCTGCGGGCGGCGGCGGTCACGGTCCGGGCGAACCTGGACCCGGCCGACGACGCCGCGGCGGGCGACCGGGTGGCCGCGGTCGAGACGGCGGGCGAGGAGGCGCTCCAGGCCGTGCTGGCGGGCGTCGGGGTCGAGGCGTAGTCGGCTACAGCCGGAGGTGGGCCGGCGGGTCGACCATCTCGAGCTGCTCGAGCAGTCCGAGCCGGTCCTCCTCGATCCAGATCTCGGCGATCTCGCCGTCCGCGATCCGGTAGATCGCGATGCCGGTCCACTCGGCGGTGTGGCCCGTCGCCTCGACGTCGCGGTACTCGCCGGTGTGGGTGCCGCTGACCCGGTACCGGACGGTCACCAGGTCGTCCTTGGCCGCCATCGCCTCGGTCTCGCCGGTGTAGTCCGGGAACGTCTCGAAGTGGGCGTCGAGGTAGTCGACGACCGCGTCGGGGCCGTGGAGCTCCTCGTGGACCCCGTGCTCGACCACGTCCGCGGCCAGCAGCGCCCGCAGCGTCTCGCGGTCGCGGTCGTTGAACGCGTTCAGGTACCGTCGGACGATCGCCTCGTGGTCCGGCGTGCTGGTTCCCATGGGTGTCTCCCGGCCGGCGCGGTCGGGCCGGCGCGTCGGGGACCGACGTGGGCGAGCGTGTTAACCGTTACCATCCGACATCCCGCCACCGACGGAGGTTTGGCGGGCGCGACCCAACCGCGGGCCATGCGCTCGGGCGTGGTCGTCGCCGGCGGCCGGTCGACGCGGTTCGGCGGCGCCGACAAGGCCGTCGCCGACCTCGCCGGGACGCCGATGGTGCGCCGTGTCGTCGACCGCGTCGCGCCGGTCGTCGACGACCTCGTGGTCAACTGCCGCGCCGAGCAGGTCGACGCCATCGACGCGGCGCTCTCCGGCGTCGAGCCCGCGCCGGCGGTCGCCACCGACCCCGAGCCGGACCGCGGCCCGCTGGCCGGCATCGCCGCCGGCCTGCGGGCCGCCGAGGGCGAGTACGCGTTCGTGGTCGCCTGCGACATGCCGTTCGTCGACCCGGACCTGGCGCGGTTCCTGTTCGACCGGGCCGCCGGCCACGACGCGGCGGTCCCCCGCCCGGCCGAGTGGTACCAGACGACCCAGGCGGTGTACCGCAGCGGGGCGATGGCCGACGCCTGCGAGGCGGCGCTGGCCGACGGCGAGGGGCGCGTCCTCGAGGCGGTCGAGGCCGTCGACGCCGTGACCGTCGGTGCCGCGGCGGTCGAGCGCCACGCCGACCCCGACACCTTCGTGAACGTCAACACACCCGCGGAGCTGGCGGCCGCCGCCGACCGGCTGGGGTGACCGCCACCTGCCCCTCCCAGTCCGGCCCCGGGACCCCTCGCGCGGCGGTCGGGGGCGTCGCCTCCACCCGCAGGATTAACTCCCATCCGGGAGACGGCTCCGCCCATGACGGTCAGGGCGACGGTGCGGGGCATGGCCGAGCGGGCGAACCCGGCGTTCGCGACCGGCGCCGTGGTCGTCCCGCTCGCGGCGTTCGCGTTCGCGGTGACGGAGGGCAGCCTGGAGGTCCACACCTACGTCCACGTGATGGCGGGGGTGCTGTGGACCGGCATCGACGTGTTCATGGCGCTGGTCGTCGGGCCGGTGCTGGGGTCGCTCGACGCCGAGCAGCGGGCGGACTGGTTCGAGCGGTTCACGCCCAAGATGGCGTTCCTGATGCCGACGCTGGCGACGGTCACCATCTTCGGCGGCATCACGCTGGCCGACCGGATCGGCGTCTTCCCCGGCGCCGGCGTCTGGACGGCGCTGTTCGTGCTGGTCACCTTCGGGACCGCGGCGCTGGTGCTGGGCCGGGTGTTCGACGCCTACGGGGACCGCCGGTGGCAGGCGTTCTTCTCCCTGGTGATCCTCGCCAACGGCGCCTACCTCGCGACCGAGCTCGCCGCCGCCGACATGGCGCTCCCGGAGACGACCACCATCATCCTCCTCATCCTCGTGGTGATGTTCGTGCTCACCGTCCAGGGCTTCGGCTTCCTGATGCCCACCGAGGTGCAGGTCTACCTCGAGTCCCGCTCGGCGGACCCGGACGTCGACCGGATCGGCGAGCTGGGAATGCGGAACGCGCGACTCAGCGGCGTCCAGGGCGCGTTCCAGCTGGCCGTCGTCGTCCTGATGGTCTACCTCCGGTGGGGCGGCCTGTGAGCCGTGGGACTCACTCCACGGGGATCTCCACCAGCGCCATGCCGCCGCCGACCGCCGCCTCCAGGGCGTCGCGGAGCTCCGTCGAGGAGCCGGGCCGGTAGCCCTCGATGCCGAAGCTCTCGGCCAGCGTCACGAGGTCGGGGTTGGTCAGCCCGGTGCCGAACGCCTCGCCCGTGTGGGCGAGCTGCTTCTCGGAGATGAGGCCGTAGTCGTCGTCGACGAACACGACGACGGTGAAGCCACATCCGAGCCGGGTGGCGGTCTCGATCTCGGCGGCGTTCATCAGGAAGCCGCCGTCGCCGGTCGCCGCCACCACCTCGCTCTCGACCGCGAGGTCCGCGGCGACGCCCCCCGGGACCGCGATGCCCATCGACGCCAGCCCGTTGG
>CAYWNQ010000057.1:0-10503 GCA_964459695.1 uncultured Halobacteriales archaeon
GAGGCGTTCGACCGGTCGCTGGACCGGCTCGGCCTCGAGAAGGTCGAGCTGCTCCAGCTCCACAACGCCGACGTCGACGAGGTCGACGCCGACGTGCTGGAGTTCCTCGACGAGCTCCGCGAGGCCGACCGGATCGACGCCGTCGGCTGGGCACTGGGGCCCTCGATCGGCTGGGTGGCCGAGGGCGAGGCCGCCGTCGCCGCCGAGTTCGACGCGGTCCAGACGGTGTTCAACGTGTTCGAGCAGTTCCCGGGGCGGCACTTCGTCGAGGAGATCCGCGAGGCCGGCGCCGACACCTCGCTCGTGGCCCGCGTGCCCCACTCCTCGGGACTGCTCAACGAGCAGGTGACCCCCGACACCGACCTGGGCAGCGGCGACCACCGCGCCCACCGGCCCGACCCGTGGTTCGAGACCGGCTGGGAGAAGCTCGAGGAACTGCGGTTCCTCGAGCGGGACGGCGAGCGCACGATGGGCCAGGCCGCCATCCAGTGGCTGCTGTCGTTCGACGAGGTCGCGACCGTGACGCCGACGTTCCGCTCGATCGGCGACGTCGACGAGTGGGCGGCGGCACCCGACACCCCGCCGCTGAGCGACGCGGAGGTCCGGCGGGTCGAGGAGCTGGCCGACGGGAACTTCGGTGTCGACCGCGACGACGGGATGAACCCCGAGGACTACCGCACCAGCGTCGACGGCGCCGACCTGGTCGAGGCCGGCGTGCTGCCCGAGCCGGCGGCGGATTGAGGCCGCCCGCGAGCGGGCCCGCGGCGACTCAGGACAGGAACACGTGCCGCGGCCGGTCGGCCAGCACGTCCCGGCCCCAGTCGACGGCGTCGGCGAAGGCGTCCGACCGGAAGAACGCCATCGCGTCCTCCCGGGAGCGCCACTGGCTCGCGATGAACATGTCGTTGTCGTCGGCGGCGTTGACCATGAGGTCGGTCCGGCGGTGGCCCTCCATGTCGGCGAGCAGCTCGCCGACGGTCTCGAACTTCTCGACGAAGTCCTCGCGGTGCTCGGGCTCGACGGTGTAGAACATCCCCATCGTCCCGAAGCCGCTGCCATCGCCGGCCCGGGCGACGACGGCCGGCAGGTCCTCGAGGTACTCGGCGGCGGTGTCGGCGGCGTCGGCGGTGTCCCACAGCGAGACGACCGCCCGGCGGTCGCCCGCGCGGGCGCCGTACACCGTCGTGGCCCGGTGGGTGTCGTAGCGGTCGAAGCCCTCCCGGAGGTCGGCGACGGCGTCGGCCAGGTCGGCGGGGTCGGCGTCGGAGTAGACGACCATCGCGTGGACGTCCTCGCCGTGGGGCTGGCCCGCGTAGACGTCCAGGTCCGCGAGCGTCTCGCGGACTTCCTCGGCGTCGTCGCCGGCGCCGTCACCGTCGCCTGCCTCCGAGTCGTCGCCCAGCGGCGCCCCGACGCCGGCGTGGACGCCGTCGAGTTCGCCGAGGAATCCGGAGGCGGTGTCGGCGGCGCGCTGGTTCGCCCAGAGGCTCACGACGACGGACTCGCCGCTGGTCGCGCGGACGGTCGTGGTCTCGTGGGTGTCGTAGTGCTCGAAGTTCTCCCGGAGGTCGGCGACGTCGTCCACCAGGTCCTCCGCGTCGGCCTCGGCGGTGAAGACCAGGCCGTAGCCCGCCGACTCCGGGACGTCGAGGCCCAGTTCGCGGAGCCGGCGCTCGAGGTCCTCGGGGTCGACCTCCTCGTGGGGCGTCGCCTCGACGTCCGGGCGGCCCGGGGCACCGCCCTCATCGCCGTCGTCGCCTCCGCCGGTGTCGGGACTGTCGGCGTCCGGGCCGGCGTCGTCCGGGCCGCCCTCGCCGCCCGCGGGCGCCTCCGTGGCCGCCGGGGCCGGCTCGCCCTCCGCCCCGGCCGCGTCGGCGACCGCCTCGGTCGCGGGCCCGTTCCCGTCGGTGGGGACGCGCTGGCCCGCGAGCAGGGCGCCGAGGTCCGACGGGGGGAACCGCCGGCCGACGTAGAAGTCGCCGAACTCCGCGAACAGCGACGTCGACTGGTCGAACCGCATCTCGTACAGCAGTTCCTTCACGTCGGTGAGGTCGTCGGCGAACAGGGTGATGCCCCACTCGTGGTCGTCCAGGCCGACGCTGCCGGTGATGATCTGGGTGACCGCGCCGGCGTACGACCGCCCGATGTCGCCGTGGCTTGACATGTGCTCGGCGCGGTCCTCGAACGGGAGGTCGTACCAGTTGTGGTCCGGGCCGCGGCGCTTGTCCATCGGGTAGAAGCAGACGTGGGCGTCGTCGGGGATCTCGGGGTAGAGCCGCTGGCCGAGATACCGACGCAGCCCCTCGTCGTCGACGGCCTCGAGGCCATCGCCGACGTCCTCGTGGGCGTAGCCCGACACCTCGGTGACCGAGACGTACGAGTCGGCGCGCTCGGTGAACGCCGCCAGCGCCGTCCCCTCGAACGAGCGCTGGGCCACGTCGAGGTCGGCGGTGGTCGGCCGGAGGTGGAGCACCAGCAGGTCGGCGCCGTGGCCGAGCACGGAGAACGCCGCCGAGCCCCCGGCCTCGGCGTCGACCAGGGCCTCGTGGCGCTGGAGGTAGTCCACGCCCTCGGCGACGGCCTGCCGGCGCTCGCGCTCGGGCGCCGCCCGCCAGGCGTCCCAGTCCACCCGGCGCAGGTCGTGGAGCGCGTACCACCCCTCCGCCGTCTCGGGGGCCTCGCGTCGCGTCATACCCCCGCGTGCGGGGCCGCGTGCAAAAGGACTGTCGAGTCGCGGCGGCTCAGGTCAGCAGCCGGGGCCCGAAGATCATCAGCCCCATCCCCGCTATCATGGCGACCGAGACCGTGATGGTCAGCGCCCGCGCGAGGCCGTGGCCGCGCGCCACCGGGAGCCGGGCGACGACGGCCTCCGCCGACGAGCGGAGGATGTGGCCGCCGTCGAGCGGGTAGGTGGGGATCAGGTTGAACTGGCCGATGATGAGGTTGATCCAGGCGGTCCAGAACAGCAGGTTCGCCAGGAGGAAGACGCCGCCGCCGAGGAACGCAAGCGGGCCCTGGACGGTGAAGAAGCCGGTGAACGGGGCGACGAAGCCGGCGAAGTTGTACGAAGTGCCCGGGATCGCCGCGCCGGCGAACGGCAGCGATATCACCAGGAACGCGTTCACGAGCACCGAGTCCCCCGGCCCGTCCCCGCCCAGCACCGAAAGGAACGCCGCCGCCGGGTACGGGTCGATGCCGAAGTCCTCGACCTGGAAGCCGCTGACGCCCGGCTGGGGAACCACGCCGAGGTAGCCGCTCCCGTCGCCCTGGCTACCCAGCCTGACGTCGTAGCGCTGGCGCTGGCCGTCCACGTACGCCACGACGGGCACGACGTCGCCGGGAGCGGTGGGCTCCAGCGCGTCGCCCACGTCGCCGGCATCGACAACCCGCTCACCGGCGATCGACGTGAGTATCGCGGCCTCGCCGCCGGGCGCGCCGGCAGCGTCGAACGGGTCGCCCTCCTGGACCACCACGTAGGCGCCGATCGGTGCCGTCACCGCCTCGCCGCCGCCGGTCGTCAGCCGCGCGACGGGGCGGTCCGCGACCGCCGACCGGAACCCGCTCACCGTGTGGACGGCGGTGCCGTTGACCGCGGTGACCGTGGTGTCGACCGACAGCGGCGCCCCCTGGACCGCGGCGGTCACCAGCACCCGCCGCTCGACGGTGACCGGCGGGGCGTCGGCCCGCTCGACCGTGACGGTCGCGGCGTCGCTGTCCGAGAGCGCCGTCTCCAGCTCCGAGTAGTTGGCCACCGGCTGGCCCTCGACGGCGGTGACGACGTCGCCGCCGGCGAGGCCGCCCTGGTCGGCGGGCGAGCCCTCTATGGTGCCGCCCACCGGGACGCCGTCGACGACGGCGATGGCGCCCGTCACCGGCCCGAACAGCAGCGCGAACGCCACGATGGCGACCGCGAAGTTGTTGGTCACGCCGGCGGCGAACATCCGGGTCTGGGCGCCCCGGTCCGCCGCGTCCCGGGAGTCCTCGTCGGGTTCGACGAACGCGCCCAGCGGGACGAACGTCAGCAGCGCCAGCCCCATGGAGTTGATGTCGATGTCCTCGACCCGGCACAGCAGGCCGTGGCCGCCCTCGTGGACCACGAGGCCCAGCAGCAGGCCGGCGACGATCTCGCCGGCGACCGACAGCGGCAGGAACTGGTTGACGCCCGGGATCGCCAGCACGTTCCGGGGCCGGTTGACCGCCGTCGGCGTCGGGTCCACGACCGCCTGGAACCCCGCGAACAGCACGAGCAGGAACGAGCCGGTCATGACCACCAGCGCGACGCCGACGCCGAAGTTGCCCCAGGCCCGCCAGAACCGCCGCGGCGTCGCCAGCCAGTCGAGGAACGCCTTGCCGCGCTCGGTGTGCAGCGTCGCTATCGGCCCCGAGACGTGGACCCACCCGGGGAGCCAGCGCACGCGCTGGGCGTACATGGCCGCCAGGGTGAAGACGAGGCCGGCGACCACCACGACCTCGAGGAGGTCGACCATTACCCGTCGGCACGGTTCCGGTGGTCAAAGGGATTGGGAAACGGGACGGTCGGGGGTCGGAGCCGTGTCTCCCGATCGTGGCTCGGACGTGACTCCACGGTACCGCCCGGGAGTGGCGGCCGCCTGCTTCGTCTGGACCGCAACCGCCCGGACCGCCCCGAGTCGAGCGTGAGGTCGGGTCGCAGGCCCGACCTCTGCGTTCCGTCGCGTTCAAAAATCGCCACCGGCGATTTTTGCAGCCCATCAGAACTCTACGATTTCTGAGGACGGCGCAGCCGCGACGCGGGCGGGGGCTTTCCGGCGGGACGATCGGCTCAAGCTCAAGGAGCGGTCGGTGGGACCGGTGCGGTCACAACCACTCTCGGGAGCGGGAGATCGTTCGGGCGCCAATCGGATTCCGCCCCGCTACCCCTCCCGGCGAAGCCGCCGCAGCACGAACTCGGTGTCCAGCGCCGCGAGCAGCGGGCCAAGCCGCGGCCCCTCGTCGTCGGCCAGGAACAGCCGGTAGCCGGCGGCGAACAGGTCGCCGATCTCGACGTCCCGGCGCTTGGCGGTCTCGTAGATCTCGCCCTGGAGCGTCTCGCCGTCGGGGGACTCGCGCTCGACGTAGTCGGCCAGCGCGTCCAGCGCGTCGCCGAGCGCCGGCTCGAGGTCGACGTCGGGCAGGTCCTCGGCGAGGCGGTAGTTGTACTGGTTGTCGGTCCGGACCGCCCACGCGCGGGCCTTCTCGACCCGCCGGAGGGCCCGCTCGACGGTCTCGTCGTCGGCCCCCTCGGGGATGTGGCCCGAGCGACGCGCCATCGTCTCCCGGAGGGCGGCGTCGTCGGTCATGCCCAGCACGGCGGCGACGGTGTAGGGGAGGCGGACGCGGTCCTCGGTGACCGACGGCGCACACATCGGATAGGCCCGCTCGGCGCGCTCGCGCTCCTGGTCGCCCGCGTCGACCTCGCCGAAGTGGACCCGCTCGAACCGGTCGAACTCGTCGACCAGCAGGTCCAGCCGCTCAACGGCGAAGTCCCTGGCGCGGCCCGGGTCCTTGGCGAAGAAGAACCGCAGCACCTCCGGCTCCAGCATCGCCAGCGCCTCCGAGACCAGCAGGACGTGGCCCCCCGACGAGGAGAACGGCTCGCCGTCCAGCGTGAACCACTCGTAGGTCATCGGCACCGGCGGCTCGAACCCGAACAGCTCGCGGGCGATGCGCTCGCCGGAAGGCCACGAGCCCTCGGCGTGGTCCTTGCCGAACGGCTCGAAGGCGACCTCGAGCTCGTGCCACTGGGCCGGCCACTCGAAGCGCCACGGGAGCTTGCCGTCCCGGAGCGTGGCCTCGCCCTCGTGGCCACAGCCCGCCAGCACCCGGTCGCCGGCGGTGGTGTCGGTGCACCGGTAGGTGACCACGTCGCGCTCGAGGTCGACGCCGGTGACGGTCTCGGTGAGCGTCCCGCAGTTCGCGCAGATGGGGTTGAACGGGACGTAGTCGGCGTCGACCTTGTCCTGGAACGCCGCCAGCAGCTCGCGGGCCTCCTCGCGGTGGGCCAGCAGGAACCGGGTCTCGTCGGCCAGCCGGCCGGACTCGTACAGCTCGGTGTTGGAGACGATCTCGACGGGGACGCCGAGCTGGTCGGCGGCGTCGGCGATCAGCGCCGAGAAGTGGTCGCCGTAGGAGTCACAGCAGCCGAACGGGTCCGGGATGGCGGTGTAGGGCTTGCCGAGGTTCCGGCCCAGGGCACCGGCGTCGACCTCGTCGAGCCCGACGACGGTGCCGTCGCGGTCGGCCAGCGTCCGGGGCACCGACCGGAGCGGGTCGCGGTCGTCGGTGGTGAACACCTGCCGGACCTCGTGGCCGCGCTCGCGGAGGACCTCCGCGACGAAGTACCCCCGCATGAGCTCGTTGGCGTTGCCGAGGTGGGGGACGCCCGACGGCGAGATGCCGCCCTTGATGACGACGGGCTCGGGCGGCTCCCGGTCCTCGATGGCGTCGGCGACGGCGTCGGCCCAGAACGCCCGCCGCCGGTCCGAGCGCGCCAGCGCGTGGGGGTCGGTCATCGCTCGGGCTCGACGACGGTGCCGTCGACGGAGCCGGCGACGGCGTCGGCGACCCGCGACGGGTCGGTGCCGTCGAGCACCACCGCGCGCATGCCCGCCCGCTGGATGACCTTCGCCCCGAGGAGGTCGATCGGCGCCGGCGAGCCGGCGTTCATCTCCAGGCCGACGATGACGTCGACCAGCTCGCCGGGCGTCACCGTATCCAGGCGCTCGGCGTCGGGGTCCTCGGCGGGGTCGGCGGTGTAGACGCCGGCCACCGACGTGGCGTACACCAGCAAGTCGGCGTCGACGTACTCCGCGAGCGCCGCCGAGACGGCGTCGGTGGTCTGGGCGGGGACGACGCCCCCCATCACCGGCAGGTCGCCGCGCCGCAGCGCCTCGCCGGCGGCCTCGTAGTCCTCGGGGATGGACGAGCCGGCCAGCGACTCGTCCAGCGCCGCCACCAGCAGCCGGGCGTTGAGGCGGGTGACCCCGATGCCGAGCTGGTCGAGCTCGATCTCGTTGGCGCCGAGCTCCCGGGCCGTCGCGATGTACTCGCGGGCCGCAGACCCCCCGCCGACGACGGCGGCGACCTCGTGGCCCGCCTCGACGAGGTCGGCGAGGACGGTGGCGTACTCCCGGACCCGGTCGGCCGCGAGGTCCGGGACGAGCACGCTCCCGCCGATGGAGACGACGACCCTCATTGCCCCGGCGTAGCTCTGTCCCGGTCTTAAGGGTTGCCAAGCGCCACCGCGAGTCGGCGGCCGCCGAGCCGGAGGAGCCCCCAGCCGGCGACCAGCGCGAGCCCCTCGGCGGCCAGCCCCACCGTGACGAGGCTCCACCGGGCCACCGGGCCGGCCAGCTGGGGCGCAACGGCGGCCTGGACCTCGGTCGCGGCGTCCAGCGCGAACTTGGTCGGGAGCCAGAGCACGGGGGCCACGTCCGGCCCGTCGGCCGACACCAGGCCGGCGTGGAACAGCACGAGCCCGACCGTCAGGTAGCCGGCGACCCAGGCGGCGGCGCGATCGAGGCCCATGGCCGCCGGTGGGAGGCGCCCGCCCATAAAGGGGCCGAAGCCTGAAGGCGACGCCCGCCCCAGGTCCGCGCATGCAGGCGTTCGGCGTCCTCGGCCCGGGCGCGACGGCGCTGGCCGACCGGCTGGTGGGGGCCCTGGAGGGCCGGGTCGGTCTCGTCCGGACCGACGGCGGCGTCGAGCGACCCACGGGCGCCGCGGACACCGTCTACCGGCTGGCCGACGACCGCTACAGCGCCACCGGCACCGGCGACCTGGGCGACGCGCTGGACGCGCTGGCGCCCGACCACGACTACGCCGTCGTGGTGGACCGCCCCGACGCCGACCTGCCCCAGGTCCGCCTCGGCGACGCCGACCACGAGCGGGCGTTCCACGCCGCTTCGGGGACCGAGGCGGTCGACCTCGCGGCGCTGGTCGCCGCCATCGACGACCTGGAGCCGTACCACACCCTCGAGTCGCTGGTCGCCGCCGTCAAGCGCGACCCCGCGGCGGACCGCGGCGGCGCCATCGCGACCTTCACGGGGCGCGTCCGCGCCCGCGACGCGCCCGACGACGAGCGCACCGAGTACCTCGAGTTCGAGACCTACGAGGACGTGGCCGACGACCGCCTGCGGGCGCTGGAGGCCGACCTCGCGGACCGCGACGGCGTGTTCGCCGTCGCGACCCACCACCGCACCGGCGTGGTCCCCGCCGGCGAGGACATCGTGTTCGTGGTCGTACTGGCCGGCCACCGCGAGGCGGCGTTCGCGACGGTGAGCGACGGTATCGACCGCCTCAAGGCCGAGGTCCCCATCTTCAAGAAGGAGGTCACCGAGGCCGAGACATTCTGGGTCCACGAGCGCGAGGAGTGACGCCGGCGGCCCGCGAGCGAGGGGCCCGCTCCCATCTGTCCAGCCGTTCGACGGTGAAACGAAGCCGGATGACGGGGTGTCAGACGGCTGCCTGACGCCGGGCACACGGCGTCCTCGAGACGGGCGCAGTCGGCGCCGTAAAACGTCTCGTCCGTTCTACACCGTTCGTGAAAGGTCCGCCATCACCCGTGAAATCCCGAAAACGTCCGAATCGACCCGAAGCTTCCGCCCTATATATGGGGTTGCCGGGGATAGCCCGGAGCGAGGTGTCAGTCATGAGCGCCACAACGGAACCCTCCACCGACAGCAAGGAGAGCCGACTGCAGTCGTTCCTCCGCCGGAAGGCCGAGGACGGCGAAGTGTACGTCAAGAGCAAGTTCATCGCCGACGAGGTCGGCCTCTCCCCCAAGGAGATCGGCGCCCTGATGGTCAAGCTGCGCGAGTCCGCGACCGACATCGAGATCGAGAAGTGGTCCTACACGAGCGCCACGACCTGGCGCGTCCAGCGCGCCTGAGACTGACACCGCGCCGCCCCGCGGTCCCCTCCTACCCAAGGTGACGGTCCGGGGCCGGGCAACTTATCCCCGGCACTTCCCTTTCGACGCCTGATGAGCGACCCCGCGCCGCCGGGCGGCGCCACCGGCGACGAGGACGCCACCCGGCTCCCGCCGGACGCCCCCGACCCCGCGGCGTTCGCCGACGTCTTCCGGGTCGAGGAGGTCCGCCGGGACGGGGAGGTCCTCCGGTACTTCGGCGAGCCCCAGGTCGGCCCCGAGCGGCTCGACCAGGACGTCTGGCCCCTGTTCCGCGAGGCCGGCTACGAGGTCCGGCTGGACACCGTCGACGAGTCCGACCCCATCACCGGGGTGACGCTGCCGGGCCAGCGCTACGCCCTGGTCGCCGAGCCCCGGTCGGTGGGCGTCGACGGCGTCCCCTGGACCAACGTCGCGATGCTGCTGGCAACGCTGGTCACGACGCTGTACGCCGGCACCATCTGGTACCACGAGCCGGTGACCGACCCGCTGGTGCTGGTGACCGGCGACTCGCCGAAGTTCGCGCTCGCGCTGCTGTTCGTGCTGGGCGTCCACGAGCTTGGCCACTACGTGCTGAGCCGGTACCACGACGTCTCGGCCTCGCTGCCGTACTTCATCCCCATCCCGTCGTTCATCGGGACGCTGGGGGCCGTCATCCGGATGAAGGGCCGCATCCCCGACCGCGAGGCGCTGTTCGACATCGGCGTCGCGGGGCCGCTGGCCGGCCTCGCCGCGACGCTGCTCGTGACGGTGCTGGGGCTGTACATGGACCCCATCGTCATCCCCGACCGGGTGCTCGAGAGCGAGTCGGCCGTCGAGATCGTGTTCGACTACCCGCTGGCGCTCCAGTGGCTCGCCGACCTGACGGGCCAGCCGTTCCCCGGCCCCCACGGCGCGCCGCTGCCCGAGGGGACCACCCTGAACCCGGTGGTGTACGCCGGCTGGGTCGGGATGTTCGTCACGTTCCTGAACCTCATCCCCGCCGGCCAGCTCGACGGCGGCCACATCGTCCGCGCGATGGTCGGCAAGCGCCACGAGACCGTAAGCGCGCTCGTGCCCGCGGCGCTGTTCGGGCTGGCCGGCTACCTCTACGTCTTCGTCGAGCAGTCCGGGCGGGCGCCGTTCCTGTGGTCGTTCTGGGGGCTGCTGACGCTGGGCGTGAGCTACCTCGGCGGCGCGACCCCCGTCTTCGACGACGCGCTCGACCGGGGCCGGATCGCGCTGGGGCTGGTCACCTTCGCCCTGGGGCTGCTGTGCTTCACCGCCATCCCGTTCCGCATCGTCACCTGAGTCCGGGGGTGTCGTGGTCGGGGGCTTGGCCTCGACTACTGGGCTTGCCCGGTCCGCCGACAGCAAGTCGGGGTTGCTGCGTCGCTCGCACCGCCCGGACCGCCCCGAGGTGCTGACCGCATCCGTTCGCTTGACCGCCATAACCGCCTGGAAAGCCCCGAGGCGCTGGACTCGGGCGGCTCGCTGCGCGCTTCGGCCTCCCTTCGGTCGGCCTGCAGTGCTTACGTCGCCGGCCTTCGTCCGGGTTGCCGGCTTCGCCGGCAACCAGTTCCGTCGCGGCTGCGCCG
>CAYWNQ010000058.1:0-10430 GCA_964459695.1 uncultured Halobacteriales archaeon
CTGGACGCCGAGGACCGCATCTCCGGGGTGATGCGCGAGGTCCGCGAGTCCTCGGCGGCGCTGCGCCACGACGAGGTGACGTGCCCGGAGTGCGGTCACGAGATCAGCGAGGCCGCAGCGAACGACGGGAGCGAGGCCTCGGACCGGGCGGCGCGAACGCAGTGAGCGCCACCGGACAGCCCTGAGCAGGCCCGGGCCCTCCGCTACCGAGGGCAGCGCCCGGATCGGCGAAGCGGGGGCGAGGTCACGCCCCGCAGGCGACTCCTCAATCGGGGAACACCGGCTCCGGCTCCTCGAGGTCGAACGTCACGATCTCCGAGTCGTCCAGCGGCCTGACCGCGACGGCCAGCGCGTCGTCCGCGACGGCGGCCCGGAGCGGCTCGACGTCGGTCTCGTCGTAGTAGGTCGGCACGAACACGGCGACCTCTCCCGCGGCGTCGGTCAGCGCGACCAGGAGGAAGACGACGCCCTCGTCGACCGCCTGGAACACCTCGTAGGAGTCGAACGTGCGGTCGGCGACGGCCTCGCGAAGGCGGTCGAACTCGTCGTTCGGGACGAGCACGTCGACGCCGTCGCGGTCCTCGGCGTCAGCGGTGACGGTGACGTTGCCGGGGTGGAGCTCGACGGTCTCCCAGCCGGCCTCGTCGTACTCGGCGGCGGTGACGGTCATGTCCTCGAGCACCCGGTCCCACCGCGAGACCACGCTCTCGAACGGGTAGTCCTCGGGCGTCTCGGGGTCGCTCATGGTCGTGGGAGGTCCGCCGCCGGGGAAAAACGTTCGGCTCCCCGGCCGAAGGAAAGGGTTTTGGGGCCGATTTCCGAATGGCCCCGGGATGAGCGACCGGGACCTGCTCACCCTCTCGAACCTCCGCACCCACTTCGACACCGAGCGGGGCACGGTGAAGGCCGTCGACGGACTCGACCTCGCGATCCGCGAGGGCGAGACGGTCGGCCTCGTCGGCGAGTCCGGCTCCGGGAAGTCGGTGACGGCGCTGTCGGCGATGCAGCTGATCGACGACCCCGGCTACGTGGCGGGCGGCCGTGTCACGTTCCACGACCCGGGGCTGGTGGCCGACCTGCTGCCCGGGCGGGCCGACGCGGTGGTGTCCTACCCGAAGCCGTTCGTCGAGGCCCTCCGGCGGACGGCGCGGGACCTCGAGGAGGGCGGCGACGTGACCGCCGCGGAGCTGTCGGGGCTGGCGGGCGACCTCGCCGACCGCGAGGACCCCGCCGACCTGGCGGCGGCGCTGTCCACGCTGGCCGACAGTGCCGCCGACGAGTCGCCAGGCCGGCTGGCGACGGAGCTGCGGTCGCTGGCCGACCGGGCCGCCGACGGCTACCTCCACGTCGAGGCGGTCGCGGGCGGGGGCGACCCCCGGCGGGCGGTCCGCGAGGCAGACAGCGTGGTCGGCCCGTCGGGCGGCGGCGACGCCGTCGTGGTCACCGAGGGGTACGTCGACGTGACCGCGGCGCCGGAGGCGGTGCTGCGGTCGGTCCGGGGCGGGAACATGAGCATGATCTTCCAGGACCCGATGACGTCGCTCAACCCCGCGGTGCCCGTCGGCGAGCAGGTGGCCGAGTCGCTGCGGCTCCACCGCTACGGCGGCCGCCGGGCCGACACCTGGCGCAACGCCGTCCGGGAGATACTGCCCAGCCTCCGGAGCGGGACCGACGACGAGGTGATGGCCGAGGTGGTCGAGATGCTCGAGGAGGTCGGCATCCCCGAAGCCGCCGCCCGGCTGGAGGACTACCCCCACGAGTTCTCGGGCGGGATGCGCCAGCGCGTGCTCATCGCCATCGCGCTGGCCTGCCAGCCGGACCTGCTCATCGCCGACGAGCCCACGACCGCGCTGGACGTGACCATCCAGGCCCAGATCCTCGACCTCGTCAACGACCTCCAGGACGAGCTCGGGATGGCGGTGCTGTTCATCACCCACGACCTCGGCGTGGTCGCCGAGACCTGCGACCGCGTCGCCGTGATGTACGCCGGCGAGATCGTCGAGGAGGGCCCCGTCGAGGAGATCTTCGCGGACCCCTCCCACCCGTACACCTACGCGCTGCTGGAGTCCATCCCCCGGGAGGGCGTCGACCGGCTGACGCCCATCGAGGGCAACGTCCCGAGCCTCATCGACATGCCCGAGGGGTGTCACTTCGAGCCGCGCTGTCCCTGGAGCGAGCCCCGGTGCACCGAGGGCGCCATCCCGTACCTCCAGCACGGCGACGACGTCGACCACCGCTCGAAGTGCGTGCTCGAGTCGTTCGACACCGGCGCGTACGGCGCCGACCGCGAGGGCGTGGCCGCGGCGAAGTCGACCAGGACCGACCGACGGCTGCTGGCGGTCGAGGACCTGACCAAGCACTTCTCGCAGGCCGACGACGTGCTGGACCGGTACCTCGGCGGCGACCCGGGGACGGTCCGGGCCGTCGACGGCGTCAGCTTCGACGTCTACGAGGGCGAGACGCTGGGGCTGGTCGGCGAGTCGGGCTGTGGCAAGTCCACGACCGGCGAGACCATCCTCCGGCTACTCGAGCCGACCGACGGGCGGGTGCTGTTCGCCGGCGACGACCTGGCCGACCTCGGGAAGGACGGCCTCCGGGCCAAGCGCCGGGAGATGCAGATGATCTTCCAGGACCCGCTGTCGTCGCTGGACCCGCGGATGACCGTCGGCCAGACGGTGATGGAGCCGCTGAAGATCCACGACCTCCCGGAGGGGGCCGGCCCCAGAGAGAAGCGCGAACGGGTGCTGGAGCTGCTCGAGGCGGTCGGGCTCGAGCGCGACCAGTACGACCGCTACCCCCACGAGCTGTCGGGCGGCCAGCGCCAGCGGGTCGGCATCGCCCGGGCGCTGGCGGTCGACCCGGACTTCATCGTCTGCGACGAGCCCGTGAGCGCGCTGGACGTCTCGGTCCAGGCCCAGATCCTCAACCTGCTCGAGGACCTCCAGGCGGAGTTCGGGCTGACGTTCCTGTTCATCGCCCACGACCTGAGCGTGGTCCGGCACATCTCCGACCGGGTCGCCGTGATGTACCTCGGGGAGATCGTGGAGGTCGCCGAGACCGACGAGCTGTTCGCCGACCCGAAGCACCCCTACACCCGGGCGCTGCTGTCGGCGATCCCGGAGCCCGACCCGACCGCCGACGCCGACCGCGTGCTCCTCAGGGGCGACGTCCCCTCGCCCATCGACCCGCCCTCGGGCTGCCGGTTCCGGACCCGGTGTCCGGAGGTCATCCCGCCCGACGACCTCGACGTCGACCAGGACGCCTACCGGGACGTGATGACCCTCCGCCAGCGCGTCGAGGAGCGGTCGGTCGGCCTGGACGTTGCCCGCGAGCAGGCCGCCGGGACGGGGCCGCAGGGCGCCGCCGCCGACGGCGGCGTCGACGCGACGGCGGTGGCCGACGTGCTGGAAGAGGAGCTGCTGGACCACGAGCTGACGGACGAGGACCACCGCGTCGTCCGGGCGGCGCTCGAACTGGTCGCCGAAGGCGAGTGGGCGGCCGCCGCCGACCGGCTCGCCGAGCGCTTCGAGAGCGTCTGCGAGCGCCGGGAGCCGGTGCTCCAGGACGCCGCCCACCCGGCGGCGTGCCACCAGTACGAGCAGCCGCCGGAGTGAGACGTCCGGTGGACGAAAATCCGGATTTTACCTTCCGTCAGGTTTTTTGGCGAGACGATTTCCAGTACGGGGCATGTCGCACTCAGACGGCACGAGCAGACGGAGCTTTCTCAAGGCGGCGGGCGGCGCGGCGGCGACCGCGTCGATCGCCGGCTGCCTCGACAGCATCACGGGCGGCGGTGGCGGCGGCAACATCATCTACGCCCGCGGCGCCCACGACGTGCCCATCGACCCCCAGCAGACCACCAGCGGGGAGGTCGCCAAGGTCACGAACCAGATCTTCGACACCCTGATCAAGTTCAAGCCCGGCAGCGGCGGCAAGCTGGTCGACGGGCTGGCGACCGAGTACGAACTCGAGGGGACCACGGCGACGCTGACGCTCCGGGAGGGCGTCACGTTCCACAACGGCGACGAGTTCACCGCCGAGGACTTCGTCGCGACCTACCGCCGGTTCGTCGACAGCGACTACGACTACTACCTCAGCTCGGCGGCCTCGGGCTACGGGCCGTTCACGCTGGGCAGCTGGATCGACGCCGTGAACGCGCCGGGCGACTACGAGCTCGAGATCCAGCTCAGCCAGCAGTACGCCCCGTTCCTGCGGAACCTGGCGATGTTCGCGACCGCGGTGCTGTCGGAGACCCAGATCGAGTCGCTGGGCGAGACGCCCGCGACGCCGGAAGACGGCGGCACGCCCGAGGGCGGCAACCCCCAGGCAGACCTCGGCAACGAGGTGCTCCCGGTCGGCACCGGCCCGTTCGAGGCCGAGGAGATCGACAACCAGAACGAGACCATCACGCTGACGGCCACCGACGACTACTTCAACCCCGGGCCGCACGCCGACGGGGTGGTGTTCAAGACCATCACCCAGAACTCGACCCGGGCCGCCGAGATCGTCAACGGCGACTCACACATCACCGACAACCTGGATTCCCAGTCCTCCTCGCAGATCGAGAACGCCGACAGCGCGACCCTGAAGGAGAAGAACGGGATCAACGTCGGCTACATGGCGTTCAACATGGTGCGCAAGGAGGCGTTCCGCAAGCGGCGGGTCCGGCGGGCGGTGAACCTCGCCGTCGACACCGAGGCCATCGTCAACTCCATCTACCAGGGGTTCGCCGACCAGGCCGACCAGCCGCTGCCGGCGGACGTCCTGGGCCACGACGGGGACCTCTCGCCGTACGAACACGACCCCGAGCAGGCCCAGACGCTGCTCGAGGAGGCCGGCGAGACCGACCTCTCGTTCGAGCTGGCGACGTTCACGAACCCGCGGGGCTACAACCCCAGCCCGACCCAGACGGCCAACCAGATCAAGTCCGACCTGGGCGAGATAGGGGTCGACGTCACCATCAACCAGTTCTCGCAGTTCGGCTCGACCTACATCCCGTACGTCTACGACGGCAAGCACGACGCCTGCCTGCTGGGCTGGTACACCGACAACGCCGACCCGGACAACTTCCTGTACGTGCTGCTCGACCCGGGCGTCGCGATGGAGGACGTCCCCGACGGCCAGGACTGGGTCAGCCGCGACACCGAGGGCTACAGCACCTCGAACGTGGCCGGCTGGGCCAACACCGAGTTCATGGAGCGGGTCCGGGAGGGCCAGCGCACCTACGGCGAGGCCTCGCGCCGGCCGCTGTACGAGGAGGCCAGCCGCATCGCCCACGACGAGGCGCCGTGGATGTTCATCGACTACGCCAGGACGCTCCGTGGCGTCAACGAGGCCATCGACGCCGGGAGCTACCCGATCAGCTCCGTCGGCGGCCCGTTCCTCAACCGCGTCCAGTTCGCGTAGCACCGCCGACCGGAACCCTTTAGCGCCCGACGACGCCAGCCCCCGTCCGTGGTATGGTCTCCAAGCGATTCCTGTTGAAGCGGCTCCTCCTGCTCGTGCCCGTCCTGTTCGGCGTGGGCACGCTGGTCTTCGCCATCCTCCAGCTCGCGCCGGGCAACCCCTGCCGGGTCATCCTCGGCGTGCGGGCCAGCCAGTCGGAGATCGCGGCCTGCAAGACCGACCTGGGACTTCGGGATCCGATCTACGTCCAGTACGTCCGGTTCCTGGGCGACGCGGCCCAGTTCAAGTTCGGCCAGTCCTACAGCGTGCGTCAGGGCATCGCGGTCAGGCAGGTGCTGGGCAACCGGCTGCCCACCACGCTGGAGCTGGCACTGTACGGCCAGTTCATCGGCATCGCGCTAGGCATCCCGCTGGGCGTCGTCTCGGCGGTCAAGCAGGACACCCTCGTCGACCAGCTCGGCCGCATCGGCGCACTCAGCGGCATCTCGGTCCCCATCTACTGGTCGGGGCCGCTGCTCATCCTGCTGCTGGCGACGCCGCCGCTGTCGCTGTTCCCCGCCAGCGGCCGCATCGGCGTCGGCTTCGTCTACACCAACTACACCGGGCTGGTGACCGTCGACACGCTGCTGTCGGGTAACCTGCCGGCGTTCCTGAGCGCGGTCGGCCACCTGTTCCTCCCGACGATGGTCATCGGCATCTACTCGATGGCACTCATCTCCCGGATGATGCGGTCGTCGATGCTGGAGGTGGTCCGGCAGGACTACATCCGGACCGCTCGCGCCAAGGGCCAGGGCCAGAAGATCACGCTGATGAAACACGGGTTCCGCAACGCCCTCATCCCGGTCGTGACCGTCATCGGCATCCAGTTCGGGACGCTGCTCGGTGGCGCGGTGCTGACCGAGACCGTCTTCTCCATCAACGGTATGGGCACCGCCATCGTGGCCGCCATCAAGGACAGCGACTACCCCGTCGTCCAGGGCACCGTGCTGACCTTCGCGCTGCTGTTCACGGTCGTCAACCTGGGCGTCGACGTCACCTACAGCTACCTCGACCCCAGGATCGACCAATGAGCACGGACACCGCGACCCACGTCGGCGACCGGGGGCTGCTGGCGCGGCTCCGTGCGTCCCCGTTCGTCACCGAACTGCTCGCCAACCGGCTGGCGCTGGCCGGCCTGGCCATCATCTTCGGGATGGTGGTCTGTGCCGTCTACGCCCGGGTCGTGGTCGTCGGCGTGACGGTCCCGGAGCTGTCGCTGCTGGCGGAGTCGCCGGCACAGTTCGTCAACCGGCTCGTGACGCCGGACCTCTCGTCGCTCACCAGCTCCCGGCTCGGCAGCGAGTTCTCCGACCGGGCGCCGCCGGGCTGGCTCGGCCCGGCGCCGGCGAACGAGCTGCTGTTCGGGACGGACGCCTCCGCCCGGGACATCTACAAGCGGACGCTGTACGGCGCCTGGCTCGCGCTGAAGTTCGGGACGGTCACCGTGGCGGGGTCGACGGTGCTGGGCGTCGGTCTGGGCATCCTCGCTGCGTACTACGGCGACGTGGCGGACAACGTCATCATGCGGACGATGGACGTGCTGCTGGCGTTCCCCTCGCTGCTGCTGGCGCTGGCGCTGGTCGCCATCTTCGGCGCCGGGCTGTGGAAGGTCGTCATCGCGCTGACCCTGGTGTACACGCCCCGGTTCGCCCGGGTCGTCCGCGGCGCGGCGCTGAAGGTGCTCGAGGACGAGTACGTCGACGCGACCGTGGCGCTGGGCGCCCGCGACCCGCGGGTGCTGGTTCGACACGTCCTCCCCAACACCCTCGCGCCAATCACGGTCCAGTCCACCCTCAACTTCGGGCTCGCCATCATCGACATCGCCGCGCTGTCGTTCCTGGGCTTCGGCGCCCAGACCGGGACGCCCTCGTGGGGGCTGATGCTGTCGAAGGGCGTCGAGAACGGCCTCCAGACCGGCAAGTGGTGGATGTCGTTCTTCCCGGGGCTGTTCCTGGCGGTCACCGTGCTCGGGTTCAACCTGCTCGGCGACGGCATGCGCGACGCGCTCGACCCCCGGATGCGCGACGCCGTCGACTGATGACCCCGCCCCGCCTCGTCGACGACCCCGCCGGCTGGACCCGCCCCCGCGCCCGGCTGGTCGGGCGGGCGGCGGCCGTCGGCGTCGCCGTCGGGCTGGTGGCACTGCTCGGGCTGCCGGCGGCGCTTCCCGCGCGGCAGGTCCGCGTCACGGCGTTCGCGCTCGGGGCGCTGGCGCTGGGGTTCGGCGTGCTCGGCTGGGCGGCGAGCGCGATGGCGGGGCCGGGCATCGAGAACGCCCAGCGGCTCGTGGACGCCGACACGGGCTGGACCGAGCGCCGCTCCCGGCGGGCGATGGCCCGCGTCGCGGGCTTCGGTGCCGGCGTGATGGCCGCCGTTCCGCTGACCGCGCCGCTGTGACTCACCCGCCCCGGACGTTCCGTCCGACCGCCGCCGAGAACGACCCGTCGTCGCGCCGGTAGACGACCGTCCCGCGGACCATCGTCCACTCGGGGAACACCGCGGGCCGGCCCTCGAACGGCGTCCAGTCGCAGGCGGTGTGGAGCGCCTCGCCACGGATGTCGCGGGGCGCCTCGAGGTCGAAGGCCGCGAGGTCGGCGTCGTACCCGGGCGCCACCCGGCCCTTCGTGGGCAGGTCGAACAGGTCGGCGGGGTTCGCCGCGACCAGGTCCCGGACCCGCTCGGTGCTCAGCCGGCCCGCCCGGACCTCCGCCAGCAGCAGCGGGAGCGCGGTCTCGACGCCCGGCACGCCCGAGGGCGCGTCCCAGATGCCCGCCGCCTTCTCGGCGCGCGTGTGCGGGGCGTGGTCGGTGGCGACCACGTCGACGGTCCCGTCGGCGACGCGGTCGTACACCGCCTCGCGCCGCGCCTCGCTGCGCAGCGGCGGGTTCATCCGCCCGAAGGTGCCCAGGTCGGGGAGGTCCGCCCGCGACAGCAGCAGGTGGTGGGGCGTCACCTCGCAGGTCAGCCCCGCCGCCGTCGCGGCGTCGATGCCCTCGGGGGTCGAGGCGTGGGCGACGTGGACCCGGGCGTCGGCGCCGGCGGCGACCTCGCCTGCGGCCTCGACGGCGGCGGCCTCCGCGGCGGCGGTGCGGTAGTCGCTCCACGCGTCGGCATCGGTCCGGCCCGACTCGCGGACGCCCTCGTCGAACAGCGTCGCGTCCTCGGCGTGGACGGTCACCGGCAGGTCGGCGGCCGCCGCCCGGTCGACGGCGTCGGCGAACAGGTCGACGGGGACGCCCATGTGGCCCGTCGAGTCCGCCAGGAACACCTCGCCGAGCGCGAACAGCCGGCGGGCCAGCAGCGACTCGGGGTCCCAGTCGGGCGTCACGCCGCCGTTGATGCCGTAGTCGACGACCGCGTCGGCGGCCAGGCGGGCCTTCTCGTCGTAGGCCGCGCCGGTGGTCGTCGGCGGGTCGGTGTTGGGCTGGTCGACCACGGTCGTCACGCCGCCGGCGGCCGCCGACCGGGTCGCGGAGGCCCAGGTCTCCTTGTGGGAAAAGCCGGGTTCCCGGCAGTGGACGTGGACGTCGATCATGCCCGGGAGGAGGAGCGTGCCCGTGGCGTCGCGGACGGGTTCGTCGTCGCCGGCCCGGAGGGTGGACTCGACCGCGGTGATGGACTCGCCCTCGACGCGCACGTCCCGGACGCGGCCGTCGGCCAGTGTCGGGGCCCGGATGAGCATCACCGGGAACGGGGTGCGTGGCCGCCGTAAGTGTCCCGGCTCCGGGTCACCGTCCCTCGAACTCCGGCTCGCGGCCCTCGATGCGGGCCTCGAACCCCTCCCGGTAGTCCGCGGTGTCGTCGAGCTCCCGCCCCAGCGACCGCTCGTAGGCAAGACCCCGGTCCAGCGGCAGCTCCAGCGCGGCGTCCAGCGCCTCCTTGGCGTTCGCCATCCCGAGCGGGGCGTTCTCGGAGAGCCCGTCGGCGAGCTGCCGCGCGTGGTCGTCCACCTCCTCGTCGGGGACGACCTCGCTCACCAGCCCGCAGCGTTCGGCCTCGGTGGGGTCGATGAACTCCCCCGTCAGGACGATCTCCTTCGCCTTCGCCAGCCCGACGAGCCGGGGGAGCCGCTGGGTCGCCCCGCCGTGGGGGAACGTGCCCAGCGTCACCTCGATGACGCCGTAGCTGGCGTCCCGCCCCAGTATCCGGACGTCCGCCGGGAGGGTCAGCTCGAACGCCCCGGCGGGCGCGGCGCGCTTGATGCCGGCCACCGTCGGGGCGTCGGTCGCCGCCAGGGTGTCCAGGAGGTCGGGGAACGCGTCGCCGCCGGCGTCGGAGTCTGCCGACCCGCGCTCGAGCATCATCTCGAGGTCCATGCCGGCGCAGAAGACCGGTCCCTCCCCAAGGAGGGTGATGGCGCGAGTCTCCTCGCGGTCGTCGGCCCGCCGAAGGGCCTCCCGGAGGTCCGCCATGAGCTGGACGGTCATCGCGTTGCGCTTCTCGGGGCGATTCAGCACCACGTCGGCCCGGTGACCGTCGTACGCGACGCCGGCGAGGCCGGTCCCGATCTCGTCCATGGCCGACGCTCGGGAGGGCCCGGGTTAACCGTTGGCCCCGGCGGGACAGTGCTGTTCAGATAAGAAGCTCCGGGTGGCTGATAATACCGCCCGGAAAGCCCCGGCGGTACTGTAATCCACCACGAGCTAATCTGAACAGTGCCGTCACAGTCCCGACTGCTCGTCGCCGTCCTCGCCCCGTCGACGCCCGGGGCGCTCGCCGGCGACGAGGTAGCCGTCCACGTCGTCCTCGTCCCACGGGACGGCGTCCTGGACCCAGACCGACCGGCCCGTGGCCGAGCAGGTCCGCGCCCAGCCCCGGGCCAGCGCCTTGGAGTCGAACGTCCGGGTCGGCCCGCGGTCGTTGACCCACTGGCCCGCGCGGGCGCTGGCGCGCCGGGCCGACGGCTTCACCTCCAGGACGTACACGCCCGTCCGTGAACCCCGCCGTGACAAAAACACCCGGGTCAGGTGGATGGCGCTGTTCAG
>CAYWNQ010000059.1:0-10404 GCA_964459695.1 uncultured Halobacteriales archaeon
GGCTGCGCCGCGACGGAACGCAGAGGTCGGGCCTGCGGCCCGACCTCACGCTCGAACCGGCCCCGACGACGCAAGCACTGCAGGCCGACCGAAGGGAGGCCGAAGCGCGCAGCGAGTCGCGGACGGTCGAGCGGGCGGGGGCTTTCCAGCGGTACTCCTAGGTTCAAGCACGAGCAGCGGTCTGCGGTCGCGTGAGCGGAGCATCGGACGAGGTGGGGTCCGGCGGTCGAGGAACTCCCCGGAACGAGGTCCGCCACTCCTGAAACCACCGCGCCACCACACCCTCCAGTTCCCCCCGACCTGACCCCGCCACGCCGACGCGATACGATAAAGAGTTTTCACCGCCCCGGGCCGACCACCGGCCGATGACCACCCACGCCACCGACGTCGTCGTGGTGGGGGCCGGCACCGCCGGCTGCTACGCGGCGGCGCGGGTCGCCCGCGAAGGCCTCGACGTCGTCGTGGTCGAGCGCAAGTCCGAATCGGAGGCGGGCCACATCGCCTGCGGCGACGCCCTCAAGGGCGCCGACACGTTCCCGGACGCCATCCCGAAGTCCCGGATCGAGCCGGCGTTCACCAACACGTCGGTCGACCACGGCCGGTTCGAGATCCCCTCCGAGGACACCGTGCTCGACATCCCCGTCCCGGGCGAACTGGCCGTCGTCGACCGGTGGGAGTACGGCCGGCTCGTCATCGAGGGCGCCGCGGCCGCCGGCGCGGAGTTCCACTACGACACCGTCGTCGCCGACGTCCTCCAGGACGACGACGGCGCCGTCACCGGCGTGGCGGGCCGGCGCGACGGCGAGGCCGTGACCTACGAGGCCGACGTCGTCATCGACGGCGCCGGCTCGCTGTCGGTGCTCCAGGACCACCTCGACGCCGGCGACGCCACGTTCGACACCAACGTCCGGTACTCGCAGTTCTCCTCGGCCTACCGCGAGATCGTCGAGGTCGACGAGCCCGTCGCGTGGTCGGACGCGCTGGTGTTCAAGCCCACCCGGCGGTCGGCGGGCTACCTCTGGTACTTCCCCCGGACGCCCACCGAGATCAACGTCGGGCTGGGGTTCCAGATGAACGAGGAGCCGATGAAGCTCGTCCAGGACCTCCGGCGGGACCTCCAGGACCGCCCGGAGTTCCAGGGCGCTGAGGTCCGGGACAAGCTCGGCGCCGCGCTGCCCACCCGCCGCCCGTACGACTCGGCGGTGGCGCCGGGCTACATGGCGGTCGGCGACGCCGCCGGCCACGTCAACCCGACCACCGGCGGGGGCATCGCCGGCGCGGCCTACGCCGGCACCTACGCCGCCGAGGCCGCCGTCGAGGCCATCGACGAGGGCCGGACCGACGAGGAGGCCGCGTTCTGGGAGTACAACGAGCGCGTGATGGAGCACTTCGGCGCGCGGTACGCCGCCCTGGACGTGTACAACGTGTTCACCACCGCCTACGACCTGGACGACCTGATGGGGCTGCTGGCGGCGATGCCGACCGCGAAGCTGTCGGAGGCGCTGTACTCCGGCAGCGCCGACATCGGCCTATGGCTCAAGCTCAAGACCGCCATCAAGAGCGTCGGCCACTGGGACACCATCTACGACCTCTACCGGACGAAGCAGCTCGCCGACCGGCTGCTCGACCACTACGAGAGCTATCCCGACGGGCCGGGCGCGTTCGACGCCTGGCAGGCCGAACGCGACGACGTCATGGACGACATCTACGCCGCGACCGGCGCCGACCCGAAGTACTGACCGCACCGGTCGGTCGGACACCAGGGGCCCGCCGGGCGACGGGGCCGTTGTCACGACGGCCTCGTCGGGAGCTCCCGCTCGCGCCGCCCGACGGACCGCCGGCGACGCCCGACACGACGGCGACGACGAGCACGGCGTCGAACGGCCCCGCGGATCGCTCCAAGGTATTTGGGCGTCCGCGGGTTACGCCCGGCCATGAGTCGGCTCGATGCGCTCCTCGAGGGCGGCCGGCGCAACGCCCTCCTCGCCTGGATGCTCGTCGCCGCACTGGTCGTCGCCGCCGCGGCGAGCGTGGTCGTCGGCGAACCCGTCTGGGCCGTCTTCGTGGCCGGCGGGCTCGTGATCGTCCTCCTCCCGATGGCCGTCCGCAGGGACCCGTCGGTGATGCCGCCCTGGGAGGTCCTCCTGTTCGCGACCCTCCCGATCGCGAGCCAGTTCCTCGACCTGCCGGACGTGCTCGCGGACCTCGCGGCCTTCCTCGCCCTGCTGGCCGTCGGCGTGCTCGTGGTCGTCGAGCTCCACGTCTTCTCGCCGGTGGAGATGACGGCCCGGTTCGCCGTGGGGTTCATCGTCCTCGTCACCATGGCGGCGGCCGGCGTGTGGACCGTCCTCCAGTACGCCTCGGACGTCTACCTCGGGACGGCGCTCGTCGGGACCAAGACGACGCTCATGTGGGACCTGGTCCTCGCGACCGCCGTGGCGCTCGTGGCGACGCCGCTGCTGGCGGGCTACTTCCGGTGGATCGAGGCCGCCGACGTCCGGGGACTCGCCGGGGGTGACGGCCCGTGAGCCTCCGGGAGCGAGTCGGCGTCGACGAGGCCCACCTCCACCGGCTCGTGCGGCTGCTGCAGGTCGCGCTGCTGGCCATCACGGGCTACGGACTGGTGCGGTTCGACTGGTCGCTCGTCATCAACGCCGGGGTCTCCCTCGGCGTGACCGTCCTCCCCGGGATCCTCTCGCGGGACTACCGCGTGCCCCTGGACGCCGGGCTGACGCTGTGGATCACGGCGGCCGTGTTCCTCCACGCGGTGGGGGCGCTCGGCCCGTACGAGTGGTTCGGCTGGTACGACTCGGTGACCCACACCCTCTCGGCGACCATCGTGGCCGGCGCCGGCTACGCGAGCGTCCGGGCGCTCGCCGAGCACGACGACGCCCTGGAGATCCCCGCCGGGTTCATGGCCGTGTTCGTCGTGGTGTTCGTCCTCGCGTTCGGCGTCCTCTGGGAGATCCTGGAGTTCGCCTCCGGCGGGGTCGCGAGCCTCGTCGGCGGGGAGCCCGTCCTGGCGCAGTACGGGACGCGCGACATCGTCCTCGACCTGGTCTTCGACGCCGTCGGCGCGGTGGTCGTCGCGGCGCTCGGGACGGACCGCCTCAGGGAGGTCGCTCGCGGCCTGGCGCGGACGCACACCAGGTGACTCGCCTGCAGGCGGTCGAAGGCGGCGGCGCCCGATGGGTGACTTTTTGAGTGCGCCGGGCCGACCGCCGACACCGATGCGCGTCGCCCTCGTCGCCGAGGAGACCGCCCACCGCCGTCCCACGGCGGGTCGGGAGCGCCTCCGGTGGCTCGCCCGCCGGCTGGCCGACCGGGACCACGAGGTGACGGTGCTGTGCACCCAGTGGTGGGACGGGATGGCGTTCACGCGGACGGTCGAGGGCGTGACCTACCACGGGGTGACGGTGGCGCCGGCGACGACGTCGTTCCACGCCCGGCTGCCCGCACTGCTGGCGCGGTACGACCCGGACGTGGTCGGGGCGCTGCCGGTGCCGACGTCGGGGCTCGTGGCCGCCGGGGCCGGGGCCCGGCTGGCGGGGGCGCCGCTGGTGCTCGACTGGTTCGGCGACGAGCCGGTGCCGGCGAGCCGGACGGCGGCGCTCGGCCTCCGGCTGACCGACCTGGTCGTCGCGCCCTCGCGGTACGTCCGCACCCGGCCGCTGGAGCGCGGCGTCGACGAGGCCGACACGGCGGTGGTGCCCGAGGCGGTCGACTGCGACCGGGTCCGGGCGACAGAGCCCGCCGCCGGCGCCGACGTCGCCGTCGCCTCCGCGCTGGACGCCGACGCCAACGTCGACGACGTGCTCCTGGCGCTCGCCGAGCTGCGCGACCGGGACTGGACCGCCGTGGTGTTCGGCGACGGCCCCGAGCGCCCCGCCGCCGAGCGACAGGCCGCCGAGCTGCAGATCGACGACCGGGTCCGGTTCGCCGGCGAGACCGACCGCGACACGCGGGTCGCGACCTACCGCGGCGCCCACGTGTTCGTCCACGCCGCCGACCGCACCTGCTTCGCCACGGAGCTGCTGTGGGCGCTCGCCGCCGGCTGCGTGGGCGTCGTGGAGTTCCAGCCCGACTCGGCGGCCCACGAGCTGGTCGAGACCCGCGACCGGGGGTTCCGGGTCGCCGCGCCCGAGGAGATCGCCGACGCCATCGTGGACGCGGGCGACCTCCCGGAGCTGGACTACGACCCCACGCTGGAGGCCTACGACGAGCCGGCGGTCCTCGACCGGTGGCTCGAGGCCTACCGCGACGTCGCCGGCCTCACGCCCGCGCCCTGACGAACGTGAACGCCGAGTCCAGCGCGTCGTCGACGACGTCGTCCTCGCACACGTCGAAGCCGGCGTCGGCCAGCAGCTCGAGGCTCTCCTCGCGGTCGCCGAACGACCAGTACATCTCGGCGCCGCCGTCGAGCCAGTCGGGGTTGGTGCCCTCCCAGGCCTCGGCGCCCATGGTGACCAGCAGCTCGCCGCCCGGCGCGAGCACGCGGTGGAACTCCGACAGCGCCGCCGGCGTCTCCGACCGCGGCACGTGGATGAGGGCGTAGGCCGACACGAGGCCGTCGACGGCGCCGTCGGCCAGCGGCAGCGCCGTCAGGTCGCCGGCCACCGGGCGGGCCGCCGGCACGTGCTCGCCCAGCAGCGACAGCTGCGCCTCCGAGACGTCGAGGCCAACGACCTCACGCCCCGCGTCGACCAGCGCGGCGGTCACCGGGTCGCCGGCGCCGCAGCCGGCGTCCAGCACCGGCCCGTCGACGGCGTCGGCGAACTCGGCGACCAGCCCCGCCCCGGCGTCCCCGCGGTGGGCGAGGTAGTCGCCGGCCAGGCGGTCGTAGCCGGCGGCGACGGTCCGTCGCTCGTCCATGGGGAGCCCTCCGCGCCGGCGGGGAATAGGTCTTCTCCGGGTGCGCGGGTCCGTGTCGGTCAGTCGGTGCCCTCGCGGGCGGCCTCGACGGTCCGCACCGCGGCGACGTTCTCGGCGACGTCGTGGACCCGGACGACGTCGGCGCCGCGCTCGGCGGCCAGCGCGGTGGCCGCGACCGTGGCGGGCCCGCGGTCGCCGTCGCCGGCGACCCCCGCCAGCATCGACTTGTGGGAGTGGCCGACCATCACCGGACAGCCCAGCGCCCGGAACTCGTCCAGCCGGTCGAGCAGCTCGAAGCTCTCGGCGCCCGCCTTGCCGAATCCCAGGCCGGGGTCGACCAGGATCTGCGAGCGGTCGAGGCCGGCCTTCTCGGCGAGCACGACGCGCTCGGTCAGCGCCGCCAGCACGTCGGCGACCACGTCGTCGTAGGCCACCTCACGGTCGGGGTCGACCGGCGCGTCGATGGAGTGCATCACGACGACCGGCACGTCGTGGTCGGCGGCCACCAGCCGCATCTCGGGGTCTGCCAGCCCCGAGACGTCGTTGAGGACGTCGGCGCCGGCGGCCAGCGCCGCGCGAGCCACGCCGGCCTTCCGGGTGTCGACCGAGACGGCCACGTCGAGGTCGGCCAGCCGCTCGATTACCGGGACCACCCGCTCGCGCTCCGCCTCGGCCGGGACGGGCTCGGCGCCCGGGCGGGTCGACTCCCCGCCGACGTCGACCACGTCCGCGCCGGCGGCGACCATCTCCTCGGCGCGGGCCACGGCGTCCTCGACCGCCTCGTAGCGCCCGCCGTCGTGGAACGAGTCCGGCGTGACGTTGAGGATGCCCATGACGGCGGTCCCGTCGCTCCAGGGGAGGTCGGCGTCGTCCACCGCGGGGTCGGCCGGGGCCGGCCCGCCCCCGGCGGCCGCGATCCCCCGCCGGATCGTCCGGGCGAGGTGGTCGTGGTCGGCGAGCGCCTCGAGCAGCGCGTCGAACTCCGCGAGCGTCCCCGCGAGCGCCGCGGCGACCCGCTCGCGGTCCTGGCCCGCCAGCGCCGAGGCGGTGCAGGCCCCGCCGACGCGGGCCATCTCGCGCTCCAGCACCGCCGCCGTCCGTGGCTCGACCCGGAGCTCCAGCGTCCGGTGGACCGCCGCGCCGGCGGCGTCGTCGGCGGTCGCCGCGCCCACGTCCGCGTCGGCCAGCGCGGCCCGGGCGCTCGGCCGGTCGGGGAGGCGCTTCGGGACGGCGGCGTCGGTCCACCGCCGGCGGGCGGTCGCGACGGTGTACAGCGACCCGGTGACGAGCACGCAGTCACCGGGGTCGGCGGCCTCGAGCGCCGCCGCCAGCGCCGCGTCGACGTCGCCGACCGCGGTCGCGTCGACGTCCCGCCGCTCGAAGACGCCCGCCAGCGTGTCCGCCGGCTCGGCCCGGTCGGTGGCCGGCCGGCAGGCGTACGCGTGGGCCGGCGCCGGGAGCGCGTCGGCGATGCCGGCGTGGTCCTTGTCGTTCATCGCGCCGAAGACGAGGTGGAGGTCGTCGACGTCGAACGACGACAGGGTGTCGGCCAGCGTCGCCGCCGCGCCGGGGTTGTGGGCGCCGTCGAGCACCACCAGCGGCTCGCGACCCATCACCTCGAACCGGCCCGGCCAGTGGGCGTTCCGCAGCCCCCGCCGGAGCGCCGCCGCGTCGACGTCGGCGACCTGCCGGGCCAGCGCGGCGGCCACGCCGGCGTTGCGGGCCTGGTGGGCGCCCAGCAGCGCCAGCCGTGCCTCGACCGACCAGCCCTCGCCGGCGACGTCGGCGACGCCCTCTAGACCGTCGCGCCCCCGGTAGGCGACCGTGACGTCCGGGGCCGAGCCGTCCTCTCCGGCCGTGCCGACGGTGAGCACCTCGCCGGCCACCGCGCGAGCGCCCGCCAGCGCCTCGCCGGTGGCGGCGGTCACCAGCGGCCGGTCGGCGGGCGCGACGTGGGCCTTGTCCCGGGCGATCTCCGCGACGGTGTCGCCGAGGACGTCGGCGTGTTCGAGCGTGACCGAGGTGAGGCCGGCGGCGTCGGCGTCGACCGCCGAGGTCGCGTCGTAGCGCCCGCCGATGCCGACCTCCAGGACGGCGACGTCGACGTCCTGGCGGTCGAACTCGTGGATCGCCATCGCCGTCAGGGTCTCGAAGAACGTCGGGGACTCGCCCGCGGCGGCCCGGTCGACGGCGTAGGGCCGCACCGCCGCGACGAAGTCGGCGACGGCGGCCTTCCGCATCGGGCGCCCGTCGACGCGGATCCGCTCGCGGACGTCGTCGAGGTGGGGCGAGGTGTACAGCCCCACCGTCAGCCCGGCCGCCCGGAGGGCCCGCTCGACCATCCGCGCGGTCGAGCCCTTCCCGTTGGAGCCGGCCACCTGGACCACCGTGAGCCCCGCCTCCGGGTGGTCGAGGTGGGCCAGCAGGTCCCGCGTCGGCTGGACGGCCGCCGTCGGCGGAAACCGACGGAGGTCGAACAGGAACGACGCCGCCTCGTGGTACTCCATACCCCCGTCCACCGCGCCGGGGCGCTTCAGAGTGTCGGACGGAGTCGGGTCGTGCGGCCGGGGCCGGTCGGTCGGCGATCGGACCCGGGCCGACGGGTGGCGAGGGCTTATGCGGGCCCGTGGAGAAGCGGCCGGGGATGACCAGGTTCGCGGCGAGCGAGCCGGCCGACCGGGCGGCACTCGTCGCCGAGGCGGTGACCGCCCACCGCGAGCGGGCCTCCGAGCGCGCCGTCTTCGAGGCCGAGACCGGCGACGGGTCCGTCAGCATCGTCTACGCCGACCGGACCCTAACGCTGCGTCCCGACGGCGACGAGCGCGACCGCGTCGACGCGCTGCTGGCGCAGTTCCCCGTCTTCAAGGTCGCCCAGCCCGAGACCCGCAAGGCCGACGCGGGCGTCGTCCACGTCTCGGCCATCGCCGACGCCAAGCACGTCGCGGACTTCGTGGAGGCGGCGTTCCGGGAGGTCCACGGGCTGGCGGGCGACTACCGGCTGTGGGTGGTCGAGATCTGAGTCGGGACGCGACGGTGGACGCCGGCCATCCACTGCCCGGCCTCACGACCGCCAGTACGGCCTGGTCAGCAGCACCAGCACCGGCAGGATCTCCAGCCGGCCGAGCCACATCAGGAACACCATCAGTAGCTTCGACGTCGGGGGGAACCCGAGGTAGCTGTTCATCGGGCCGATCGCACCGAAGCCGGGCCCGACGTTGCCCAGCGTGGCGGCGACCGCGGAGGTGCCCTCCAGGGGCGTGAGGGCGAGGTCCACCCTGGCGGCGTCGAGCATCACGAGCGCGACGCCGACGGCGAAGACGACGAGGTACAGCAGCGTGAAGCCGTAGATGCCCTGAACGGTCCGCTCGTCGAGGGGCTGGCCGCCGAACCGGACCGGCCGGACCGCGTCGGGGTGGACCGTCGTGAACAGGTCCCGGCGCACCGACTTCAGGACCACCAGCCACCGCACGACCTTGATGGAGCCGCCCGTCGACCCCGCCGAGCCACCGACGAACATGGCGAACAGCAGGAGGTACTGCAGGGCGGGACTCCAGGCGTTGAAGTCCACGTTCGCGTAGCCGGTCGTGGTCACGATGGAGACCGCCTGGAACACGGCCACCCGGAGCGAGCGCTCGGCGTTCCCGGGGACGGCGTCGGCGAGGGTCGCCAGGTACTCGCCCGACACCGCCGCGCCGGCGGCGTCGCCGAGCAGGCCGCCGCCGAGGAACAGCACGACGGCCATCACGCCGGCCAGCGACGCCAGGACGCCGGCGTAGAACCGGAACTCCTCGTCGTCGAACAGGGCACCCGGGTCGCCCCGCAGCGCCTTGTAGATCAGCGCGAAGTTGGTCCCCGCGACCACCATGAACGGGATGACGACCCACTGGACCGCCGCCGAGAACGCCTCGATGCTGCGGGCCTCCGGCGAGAACCCGCCGGTCGGCAGCGTCGTCAGCGGGTGTGCGATGGCGTTGAACAGCGTCATCTCCGGCGCGAACCCGGCGTGGTGCAGGCCGTACAGCAGCAGGAACTCCAGCACGGTGAACCCGGCGTAGGCCAGCCACAGCGCCCGGGCGGTGTGGGCGATGCGCGGCGTCAGCTTCTCCATGCCGGGGCCGGGGGCCTCGGCCTCCATCAGCTGGGCCCCGCCGACCGACAGCTCCGGGAGGATGGCCACCGCCAGCACCACGATGCCCATCCCGCCGAGCCACTGGGTCAGCTGGCGCCACAGCAGCAGCGCGCGGGAGTGGCGGTCGGTCGAGATCTCCCCCATCACGGTCGCGCCCGTCGTGGTGAACCCCGACATCGACTCGAACAGCGCATTGACGGGGTTCGCCAGCGTCGAGCCGGTGCCGGCCCCGGCCAGCAGGTACGGGACCGTCCCGACGAGGGCGACCGCCAGCCAGGTCAGCGACACCATCAGGAACGCCTCGCGGGCACCCAGGTCCGGGTCGGGGCGCAGCCGCTCGAGCCCGTACCCGACCGAGAGCGTGAGGCCGATGGTGACGGCGAAGACCGTCACGCCCTCCCCGTAGACGATGGCCGCCACCAGCGGCACGAGGAGGGCGACGGCGAGGTACCTGAGGACGGTGCCGACGAGGCTCAGGCTGGTCCGCCAGTCCACCCGGCCGGCACTGGGCAGCACACCACGGCCGACTCCCGACCCGCAAATCAATCCATCGCTCCGCGGTCGGCTGGCTCGTCGGGACGGCATCGGGGTGGGAGGGGGCCGGAATCCCGCCGCCGCAGGGCAGCAAGACACGGACGATAGCTCTTCGAGGGCCGCGTCCGCCCGGAACGCCCCGAGCCGAGCGGGTGGGGACGTTCGGGCGGAACGGTCGGCCGACCCACGAGGGGCGGTCGTGCGGTGACCGTTCCACGGGCCCGCTCAACACCACGAAGCACCACCGACGGCACCCCTGCGACCTCAAATCACCGCCGAGACCGCGTCGACGGCGCCGGCCGCGGCGAACACGACGACGTGGTCCCCCTCGAGGACCTCGGTGTCCCCCCGCGGGGTGATGAGGACGCCGTCGCGGGTGATCGCGCCGATGACGGCGCCGTCGGGGAGGTCGCCGCTGGCCGCGGCGATCGTTCGCCCCGCGAGCAGACTGTCGCCGTTGACCTCCAGCTCCAGCACCTCAGCGCGGTCGCCGTCGATGATGGCCACGTTCTCGGCGCGGCGGGCCCTGGTGATCCGGGTTATCTCCTCGGCGACGGACTCGCGGGGGCTGACCGCCACGTCGACGCCGACGGCCTCGAACAGGTCGGTGAACGCCGCGGTGTCGACCACGGCGACCGTCCGTTCGGCACCCAGGCGCTTGGCCAGCAGCGTCGCCAGGAGGTTCTGCTGGTCGTTGTCCAGTGCGGCGATGACCACGTCGGCGTCCCCGACGTTCTCGCGCTCGAGGAACTCCTGGTCGGTGGCGTCGCTCTCGAGCACCGTCGCGTCCGGGAGCTGCTCGGCGAGCCACCGCGCGCGGTCGGGGTCCTGCTCGATCAGCCGTGGCGTGAGCCCCCGCTCGCCGAGCA
>CAYWNQ010000060.1:0-8947 GCA_964459695.1 uncultured Halobacteriales archaeon
CGCGGCCCGATGGCCCCCCGCGACCACGAGATGGAGACCGACGACGTCGTCCGGTTCCTCGAGGTCGCCAGGGAGTTCGACGTCGACGCCGTCAAGTTCACCGGCGGCGAGCCGATGCTCCGTGGCGACCTCGAGGAGATCGTCCGGCGCACCCCGGAGGGCATGGAGACCTCCCTGACCACCAACGGGACCTTCCTGCCTGGCCGCGCCGAGGGGCTCCGCGACGCCGGGCTCGACCGGGTCAACGTCTCCCAGGACGCCCTGGACCCGGAGGCGTTCCGGGAGGTCACGCAGAGCGGAGCCTACGACGAGGTCGTCGCGGGCGTCGAGGCGGCTCTCGATGCCGGCCTCGCACCGGTCAAGCTCAACATGGTCGTCTTCGAGGCCACCGCCGGCTACGTCCCCGAGATGGTCGACCACGCGGCCGACACCGGCGGCCTCCAGCTCCAGCTCATCGAGTACATGCCCGAGCTCGCCGGGCGCCCCGAGTGGGCCATCGACATCCAGCGCGTCCACGACTGGCTCGCCGACCGCGCCGACCGCGTCGAGCGCCGCGAGATGCACGACCGGCGGCGCTACCACGTCGGCGACGGGATGGTCGAGATCGTCGACCCCGTCGAGAACGAGGACTTCTGTGCCAACTGTCACCGGGTCCGGGTAACCCACGAGGGCCACCTCAAGGGCTGTCTCAACCGCAACGACGACCTCCGGTCGATGGGCGAGATGTCGAAGGCGGAGATCCGGGAGGCCTTCCGGGAGGTCGTGCACGAGCGGGTGCCGTACTACGGGGAGTACATGGTGAAGGGCGACGACGGAGAGTGGGTTGTGAACGAGGAGTACATCGGGGTTTGAGTGAAGCTGGTGATATACCAGTCATCGTTCCGAAAAATCCCTTTCGTCCCAACTAGCGTTAATTGTGGGCGGATATGGGTCCCAATATGACATGTTGTAATCGGCTCCTGGATGAGCAACTACCGGGGTTCTACCACCAGTTCCCCTCCACTCGTCGTGACCACAAAACAACATAGTGACACCAATATTTCCAGTTCCAGAAGCGTATGAACCCACCCCAATGACATTATTATTAGGATTCAATATTGCCGACCTATGTTGACCTGATGCCATGAGCCGAGCAACGACATCTTTCGCGAATTTGCGTGGCCTGTCATAGGTTACCCACTGCTGATCGTATGGTCCAAGGGTTCTGCCCCAAGGGACACGGGCGATATTCTCAGCTACTCTATCACAATCAATTCCAGACTCTCTCACACGGTCCCACGAATGCTGACCGTCAGGGTTCTCATGAGAGAAATAGGATCTTTTCGCCATATCATAGGAATGGGCTCGGGCTACCATGGCCAAGTCGGGATTCCTGATTAGTGGCTCATGGTTGATCTCAGCTCGCTCGGCGTTTGCATACGCGACTACGTACCGTTCGATCGTCTCGACCTGGTCGGCTGTGAGATTGGACGAGCCATTTGCCCGGGGCACTGGTGCAGTATCACCGGATTCCAGGTCGGGAGTCTGGACATATGGCTCAGGATTAACGCCCGGTCCCACGATAGCTCCCACCATGGCGGCAACAAGGATTGCTACCACCCCGAAGAGTGCCAGTCGCGCCAGGGTGTCGTCTGACGCCATCAGGAGTTGACGCAACCCTGAGGTGCAGTTCGGGTGATCCGGATTCCCTCGTCGAGTCGTTCCTGGGTCTCACGTTCGTTCCCGTTCCCGAGAGCCACCGCTGCCTTCCGGTGGACCTCGTAGGCCTCTTCCAGCTTCGGGGCCATGCAGAAGTACCGGTCGGTCCGGTCGCTGAAGAACCCTATCCGCCGATCGAGGGCGACCGAGATCTCCGCCCTCGCATCCTCGAGTCGGGCTAACGCCGTGGTGAACTTGTCGTACGCCGTCTCCGGGTCGTCGTTCTCGATCGCGACCCTGCCCTGGTAGTCCGTTACGACGGCCTGGCTCAAGAGCTCGAATCCCTCGAAGGCCGCCGACATGGCCGGAATCTCGGAGGCCAGCGTCTTGCTGATGGACTGCCACTTCCGTCGGTCGAAGCCGTCGACAGCCGGCGAGGGAGACGCGTCATCCAGATTGCGAAGCTCATCCGCGAGACTGTTACGAAGTGGCGGAAGCTCCGAGAGGGCGCTCCGTGCAGCACCGATGTGTTCGATGGCCGTTTTCGTCGACCCCTCGTCGGCGAACATACCGTACCGGAGCGCTTCCGTGACGGACGTCCGGAGCGTGTCGAACACCTTCGCCGCCAATCGGGCCACGGTGGCAACGGTCCGGAGGGCAGACGTCTTCGCTGCCATCTCGGAGCCATCGGAAACCGCGTCTGCTGCCGCATCGATGGCGGTCTCGGCGTCCTCGACGCTGGACCGGGCTTTCGGGAACTCGTACTCGTCCATCTGCTCCGGATACAGGCCGAGCGTCCCGCCTCGGTACAATCCCAGGGTATGTATCTCGTCGAACGCGGCCGTGAGTTCTGACCGAGCCGACTGCAGCAGGGCGTCGATGTCCGAGTGCCTCGTAGCCGAGCGGGTGGGTGTCGGGGATTCCGATGGAGTCGGCGTGGGCTCGGCGGAATCCGCGAACCCGCTACATCCTGCCATGCCCAGGACCAGCCCTGCCGAGACCGTTCCAGTGAGGTAGTCACGGCGATTCATGATTCGGTGTCTTGGGTTGCCTCAGAACGGATCCGCCAGCTGTTCGGCCTTCTCTTCGGTCATCCCGCCGGGATAGCGGCCAGGGGAGCCAGACTCTTCGTCACTCTGCTCGGACTCGGTGTTGTCCCAGGTGTTCTCGTTCGATTCGGCACTCTGGGTCGTCTGGCGGTACTTCCTCTGGGTTTCCTTGACGTCTTGGATGGGGTTCGCACTACCCGCCGTCGAGTCATCGGTCGCGCTCGCATACCGCTCGTCCCAGTCCGCGGCGTTGATCTCTCCATCGCCGGTAAGATCCGACGAGACGGTCTTGCCGTTCAGTGTGTACGGCTGGAGCTGGTCAGCCACTCGTGCCGACCTCTCGGCGACGTGTTCCGTGACGGTTTCCACGCCACCGACCATTTCCTCCTGCTCGTCAGTGAGTCGCGGGTCACTTGCTGGGTTGGGTATATACGTCCCACCCATCGCACAGCTACCACGATCATCCGCAACTTGGTAGCAAGCATTCACCTCCGTCTCAACACCAGATTCCTTGTTGACCTCGCCAGTGAGAGTGATTGAATCGGTGGCCGTCGCACCATCGTTGTCCCTAACCAGTATCGAAACTATCACTGAACTATCATCTTTAGGAACAGTAACCGATTGCCCCGGCCCCCACATCGTCGCCACGATCCGCCCGTCTGGATCCTCCTTCACACTCGTCGACAACCCAACGCTCTCGCCGGGCGCCAGCGATCCGGGAATCGCGATCTGGACGCGCGGCGGCTCGTTCCCCACCACCCGCACGGTCGCCTGGTCACTGAGCGTCGTCCCGCCGGCGTCCTCGACGGACGCGACGACGGTCTTGCTGCCCGGACTGGTCCAGGCGTAGGTGGCACTCGGACCGCTCGCCCCGTTCGACCAGCTGAAGGCGAGTGGGGTCTCCAGTCGAGCCGTGTCGGCGGAGCAGGTCACGGACTCGCCGACAGCCACCCTGTCGGGACAGTGGATCGAGAACGCCGGTGGCGCCTCCCACCCTCCGGCATCACTGGACGCGCCGACCTCGGGAGACCCGTCACGAACGGACTCGGACGGTCCGGAATCGGCGTCCGGCTCTGGCGGATCCGGATCCGGCGTCGGCGTCGACTCGTCGTCAGACGGCGGGGACCCGTTGCCCTCGACGTACACGTACAGCGTGTCGGTCCGGACCGCGCCGTCGTCGTCCGTCACCCGTATCGTGACGTCGTACCGGCCGGGCTGGTCGGCGACGAAGTTCGTGCGCGGGCAGGTCGGACACGCGGGCTGGACCGTGCTGCCGGCGGGGGTCTCGACCACCCACTCGTAGCCCCGGACCTGGCCGTCGGGGTCCCGCGAGCCGGTGGCGTCCAGCAGGACCGTCGCGTCGGTGTCGACGTGCTGGTCCAGCCCGGCGTCGGGGAGCGGTGGCTCGTTCCCGGCGCCGGCGGCGGCCGGCACCTGGAGTGCGACCAGGACCATCGTGGCGAGGAGGATCCGTCTCATCAGGACGGGTGAAGCTCATGCCTGGTCGGTACTTAAAATTTAGTGGTTAATATCTGGAATTAGTCCGGTCGGCCGGTCCGCTCCCGCGGAACCCACCACCGTTATATGCCCGTGGCGAGTGCCACGAGAAGTAACAGTGGGGGCCGTCACGCACACCGCACTGCTCTGTGGGGAGGGGGAGCCAGTCGAATCGCTGGCCGCGGCGCTCGACGGAGAACCCATCGCCGTGGTGCGGGCGCCCGACGCGGTCGACGCGCTGGAGCGGCTGGCGACCGACGGAGCGGACTGCGTCGTGACGCCAGCGAGGGTGGGCCGGCTCTCGGCGACGGAGTTCGTCGACGAGCTGCGCTCGCGCGGCCACGGCGTCCCCGCCGTGCTGCTGGTAGCCGACGACGACCCGGCGACCGTGCTGGCCGCCGACGTCGACGAGGCCCTGCCAGCCGACGACCCGGCCACCGCGGCCAGTGGCGTCCGCGACCTCCTCGCGAGCGAGCGCCTCGACGAGGCGACCGAGAACCGCCGGCGCCTCCGGGCAGCCGTCTCGGCGGCGGAGGAGGCCATGGCCGACGCGGAGGGGGAGGCGGCGATCGAGGACGCCCTCGCGCGGACGCTGGCGGAGCGACCCGTCTACCGCTCGGCGTGGGTCGGTCGGTACGACGAGGGCGAGGCGACGGTCTCGCCGACCGTCGCCGTGGGGCTCCCGGCGGCCCACCTGGCCGACCGGCCGGTCCGGGGCGCGACCGCCGCCGCCGTCGAGGACGGCCGGGTCGGTGTCGAGGGTGACGAGACCGAGACGACGCTGGTCGTTCCGCTCGGCGACGGGCCGGCGGGGATCCTGTACCTGAACGCCGACCGGGCGGGTGGCGTCTCGGACGTCGAGCGCGACCTGCTGGCCGACCTCGGTGAAACGGCGGGGGCGACGCTCCGGCGAGCGACCGAGGGGGCCGACGAAGCCGACGCGGAGGGTGCAGATGACGACGAGGTGAACGGCGGCGAGGGGGCGGCGTCCCTCGATGTCGACGGTCTCACGGTCCTCGGTGACGCACTCGCCCACGAGCTCTCGAACCAGCTCGACGTGGCCACCACGCACCTCGACCTCGGGCGGGACGCCGACGACGGGGACGAGCACTTCGGCCACGTCGAGGACGCCCTCGACCGGCTGAGCGGCCTCGCCGACGAGGCCAGCGCCCTGGCGCGTGGCGACGTCGACCGCGAACCCTGCGCGCTGGCCGAGGTCGCCGAGGAGGCCTGGGCCCGGGTCGACGCCGGGGACGCCGAGCTCGAGACCGAACCGGCGCGGATGTGGGCCGACGAGGAGCAGCTGACCGTCATGCTCGAGAACCTGCTGCGCAACGCCGTCGAGCACGGGCCGGACGGTGCCGGACCGGATGATGACGCCGGGGACGAGGGGTCCATCAGGGTCCGCGTCGCACCGCTGGACGACGGCGGCTTCGTCGTCGCCGACGACGGCCAGGGCGTCCCGGAGTCCGACCGCGAGGCGGTCCTGGAGTGGGGCTACTCGGGTGGCGAGGGTGCGGGCGTCGGCCTCGGCATCGTGCAGCTGGTCGCACGGCGCCACGACTGGTCGGTCGACGTCGGCGAGAGTGCGGACGGCGGGGCGGCCTTCACGGTCCGGTAGGCCGAACGAACGATTTAACCGCCGGCTGGCGGATGTGAGCGTATGGACCACGACGAGCGACTGGCCCTCGTCACGCGGCTCGCCGAGGAGGTGGTCACCGTCGACGAGGTCGACGCCCTCCTAGGCCGGGAGGGGACGCCCCACGCCTACGTCGGCTACGCCCCCACCGGCGAGATGCACATCGGCCACTTCACCACGATGCGCAAGCTCGCCGACTTCCAGGAGGCCGGCCTGGACGTCACGGTGCTGGTCGCGGACCTCCACGCCCACCTCGACGACGAGAAGTCGCCGTTCGGGCTGCTGGACGCCCGGTCGGAGTACTACCGGGTCGCCATCGAGGCGATGGTGGCGGCCGCCGGCGGCGACCCCGAGCGCATCACCTTCGTCCGCGGCACCGACTACCAGCTCGAGCAGCCCTACACCCTGGAGCTGTTCCGGCTGATCGCCGAGACGACCATCGCCCGCGCCCAGCGGGCGGGCAGCGAGGTGGTCCGCCAGTCCGACAACCCGAAGCTCGGCGGCCTGGTGTACACGCTGATGCAGAGCCTGGACGTGAAGGCGCTGGACGCCGACATCGCCTACGGCGGCATCGACCAGCGCGGCATCTACATGCTCGCCAGGGAGCTGCTGCCCGACCACGGTCACGACAAGCCCCAGTGCGTGTTCGCGCCGCTGCTGACCGGGCTGACCGGCGGCAAGATGTCGGCCTCGGAGGCCGCCTCCAAGGTGAGCCTCACCGACGACCGCGAGACGGTCGAGGAGAAGATCGGAGACGCCTACTGCCCCGCCGGCGAGGTCGCCGACAACGGCGTGCTCGAGTACCTCGAGTACCTCGTGTTCCCCGTGCTCGCCGAGCGCGGTGAGTCCTTGGTGGTCGAGCGCCCCGCCGAGTACGGCGGCGACCTCGAGTACGACGCATACGACGCGCTGGAGGCCGACTTCGTCTCCGGCGAGCTCCACCCCGCCGACCTCAAGCCCGCCGCGGCGGCGGCCATCTCGGCGGTGATCGACCCGGTCCGCGAGCGCCTGCGCGACCGGGCATCGCTGCTGGCCGAGGCCTACCCCGAGACCTACGCCTGATGGACGCCTCGGAGGTCCGGGCGCGGCTACCGCGACCCACGTGGCTGGACGGCGTCGCCGTGGCGAGCATCGTCGCCCTGCTGGCCGCCACCGTGACGCTCTCGCACTGGCTGGTCACCTACGCCGCGGGCCTGCTGGCGTTCTCTATCTGGATGGGCTGGTTCGTCTGGGTGGCCGTCAGGGTCCAGCGCGTCGACGCCGACGACGGGTGAGACGTCGGTCCTCGGGACCACCGGCTGCCACGCGGCGGCTGAGAGTCGGCCGGCTGGCCGACTGCCGGCCATCGTCCGCCCATGGAAAGCAGTAGCTCTTTCCCGCCAGGTGTGGAACCTCTCGTATGAGCCACGTCTGCGGGAACTGCAACCGCACGTTCCCCTCGCAACTCGAGCTGGAGCTCCACCGCGACCACTGCGGCGCCGACGACCTGTTCTGCGAGGGCTGCGGCGAGACGTTTCCCGAGCGCGAGGCGACGGAGGACGGCTGGCACTACCGGTGCCCGGGCGAGGACTGCGACGGCGCGGGCATCGGCGAGCAGCTCCACGCCGTCGACGACCTCCGCATCCGGCAGTAGAAAACCACGTCAGCTATCCCCGACTCGACAGGCCGAATCGTCGCCCCGCTTAAGTCCGGGGCGTCCCTCGGACGCGCCGTGATCGACGTCCGGGACCTCCGCAAGGAGTACGGCGGCTTCGTCGCCGTCGAGGGGGCGACCTTCGCCGTCGAGGAGGGCGAGGTGTTCGGCGTCGTGGGGCCGAACGGTGCCGGGAAGACGACCACGCTGAAGATGCTCGCCGGGCTGGTCGAGCCGACCGCCGGCGAGGCGCGGGTGGCCGGCTACGACGCCGGCGACCCCGAGATGCGGCGCCACCTCGGCTTCCTCCCCGAGGAGTCGCCGCTGTACGAGGAGATGACCGCGCTGTCGTACCTCCGCTTTTTCGCCGACCTCTACGACGTGCCCCGCGAGACCGCCGACGAGCGCATCGGCCGGACGCTCGACCGGCTCGACCTCGACCACCGCGAGCGCCCGCTGGGCGACGTCTCGAAGGGCATGAAGCGCAAGGTGGCCATCGCGCGGTCGCTGGTGAACGACCCCGAGGTCGTGGTGTACGACGAGCCGGCCTCCGGCCTCGACCCGCTGACGACCAACTACATCGTCCGGTTCACCAGCGAGCTCGCCGACGCCGGGACCACGGTCGTGTTCTCGGCGCACAACCTCTACCACGTCGAGGAGGTCTGCGACCGGATCGCCATCATGAACGAGGGCGCCATCGTGGCCCAGGGGACCATCGAGGCGCTGCGGGCCGAGCACGGGGCCACGGAGTACCACGTCTACACCACCGTCGAGGTGCCGGGAAGCGAGCGCGAGGACGGCCGGTACCGGGCTGTCGTCGGCTCGATGAGCGAGGTCGAGTCGCTGCGGGAGGCCGCCACCGAGCGCGGCGGTGCCGTCGACGACATCCGGACGGTCGAGCCGAACCTGGAGCGGGTGTTCCTCGACGTGGCGGAGGGGCGTGCGTGAGGGCCCGGCGGGTCCTGCGCATCGCCCGATGGGAGGTCGCGACCGGCGCCGGCAGCGTCGACCGCAGGACCGCCGCCGTCGGCCTGGGCGGGCTCGTCCTGGTCGTGGCGCTCGTCCCGCTCATCGGGGCCACCGGCGGCGTGGCGCTCGACGACGGGCTCTACCGGGTCGGCGTCGACGAGTCGAACCCGCTGCACGCGCCGGCGGTGGCCGACGACGCCATCGCCGTCCGCGAGCCCGACCGGACGGCGTTCGAGCGGGGCGACCTCGACGTGCTGCTGACCGACGGCCGGATTCTCGCCCGGGGCACCGACAAGGGTCGGGCCGCCGTCGCCGAACTCCGGGCCGCGACCCAGCGGTACAACGACCGGCTGATGGCCGAGGAGGGAAACGAGTCGGCGGCGTTCCCGGTGACCGTCGACATCCGGTACGTCGACCGGGACGTGAGCGACGTGCTCGGCACGGACGGTGGGGGCGCTGACGGAGGGGGCGGGGATGGCGGCGGCACCGGCGACGGCACCGGCGGCGACGGATCGGGCGGCG
>CAYWNQ010000060.1:9047-10387 GCA_964459695.1 uncultured Halobacteriales archaeon
GGCGGGGATGGCGGCGGCACCGGCGACGGCACCGGCGGCGACGGATCGGGCGGCGGCCTCGGTGTGCCGGCGCTGGGCGGAGACCTGCTCTCGACCGGCGCCTCGGGTGGGTCGCCCTCGGACATCCGCCCGCCGTTCCCGTTCGAGTCGCTGGTCCTCGCGTTCGCGTTCGTGCTCCCGCTGAACTTCGTCATCCAGGCCTACGGCTCGTCGGTGCTGAGCGAGCGCATCAACCGCCGGGGCGAGCTGCTGCTCGTCGCGCCGGTGTCGCGGGGCGACGTCATCGCCGGCAAGACCCTGCCGTACTTTGCGGCGACGCTGGCGGTCGCCGCGGCCATCGCGCTGGCGGTCGGCGGCGGGCCGCTGTCGGTGCTGGCGATGGTGCCGCTGGCCGGCCTGTTCCTCGCCGCGACGTTCGTGGGGGCGATGTTCGCCCGGTCGTTCAAGGAGCTGACCTTCGTGACCGTGACGGTGTCGGTGTTCCTCACCGCCTTCGCGTTCGTGCCGGCCATCTTCGCCGACGTGTCCAGCGTGGCGCTCATCTCGCCGCTGACGCTGGTGGTGGCCGACATCGCCGGCGACCCGCTGTCCGCCGGGGGAATCGCGTTCGCCACCGTCCCGGCGACCCTGACTGCCCTGGTGCTGTTCGTCCTGGGGGCGGGCGTCTACCGCGAGGAGGACATGTTCACCCAGCGGCCGGTCCACCTGAAGCTGCTGGACGCGCTGGCGAGCCGGGTCCACCGCGTCCGCAGCGTGGCCCTCGCCACCGCGCTGCTGGTACCGTTCGTGTTCGTCGCGGAGCTGCTGGCGGTCGCGCTGCTGTTCGCCCTGCCGGGGCGGCTCTCCCTGCCGCTGCTGCTGGCGTCGGTGGCGGTCATCGAGGAGCTGGCGAAGGCGCTGCCGGTGTACGCGGGGTTCGTCCACGCCCGGTACCCCCGGACCCGGCGCTACGCCGTCCTCGCCGGCGCCGCCTCGGGGCTGGGCTTCTTCCTCGCCGAGAAGCTGACGCTGCTGGTCCAGCTGGTCGGGCTGCCGGAGCTGCGGACCCGGGCCGGGCCGCTGGGCGAGCTGGCGTTCCAGACCGGTCTCGGCGTCGAGGGTGCCGCACTGGCGCTGGCGCTGCTGCTCGCGCCGCTGGCGCTCCACACGGTGACCGCGACGCTGTCGGCGCTTGGCGCCCGCCGGGGCGCCAACTGGTTCCCCGTCGGCCTGGCGGCGGCGGTCCTGCTCCACCTGGCGTACAACATGGCGGTGGTGGTCGCCCTTGTCTGACTCGCGGCTGGTCGTCGCCCGGCGCGAGCTCGCCGGGCTCTCCCGGGAGAAGACCATCGTGCTGGCGC
>CAYWNQ010000061.1:0-10376 GCA_964459695.1 uncultured Halobacteriales archaeon
CGGCGCCGGCGACCGCCGCGCCTGGGCGGGCGTCGCCGCCGCCAGCGTCGCCAGCCTGCTGCTGGTCGCGGTGGGGCTGCCGCTGGCCCTGTTCGTCGCCCGCCAGGAGCCCGGCCTCGTCGCCGACGCCGCCACCGCCGGCGACGTCCACCGGATGCTCGTGCTGTCGGTGTACGCCCCGCTGCTGGCGGCGGTGGCCGCACTGGCGACCGGCGTGCCGCTGGCGTACCTCCTCGCGCGGGGGTTCCCGGGCCAGGCCCTCGTCGAGAGCCTGGTCGACCTCCCGCTGGTGGTCCCCCACTCGGTGGCCGGACTCGTCGTGCTGTTCGGGTTCGGCGCGGGCGGCGCGTTCCCGGAGCTGTCGGTGCTGGGGACCCTGGTCGGGATGGTGCTCGCGATGGCGTTCGTGAGCGCGCCGTTCGCGGTCAACGCGGCCCGCGAGGGGTTCGAGTCGGTCGACCCGCGCCTGGAGTACGCCGCCCGCAGCCACGGGGCCGGGCCGCTCGCCACGTTCGGGCGGGTGACGCTGCCGCTGGCCGCCCGGGGCGTGCTGACCGGCGGCGTCCTGGCGTGGGCGCGGGCCGTCTCGGAGTTCGGCGCGGTCGCCGTGGTGGCCTACAGCGTCACCTACGTCTCGCCGCTGTCGGGGACGGTCACCGCACAGCACGCGCCGGTGTTCGTCTACAACGCCTACGTCACCCGGTCGCTCGCCCACAGCGGGGCGGTCGCGGCCATCCTGCTGGGCGTCAGCGCGGGCATCTTCCTGCTCGTCAGGCTGCTGGCCTACGACGACGGGGGCGTGCTGTGACCGCGCTCTCGGCCGCCGTACGGGCCACGTTCGCCGACGCCGGCGAGACCTTCGCCGTCGACGCCGAGGTGGCCGTGGCCGACGGCGAGACGCTGGTCGTCCTGGGCCCCTCCGGCAGCGGGAAGTCGCTGCTGCTGGAGGCGGTGGCCGGCCACCACGACCACGCGGGCCACGTCCGGGCCGGCGGCACCGACCTGACGGCGGCCCCGCCCGAGGCCCGGGGCTTCGGCTTCGTGTTCCAGGACTACGCGCTGTTCCCCCACGTCTCCGTCCGGGCGAACGTCGCGTTCGGCCAGCGCGACGCCGACCGCCCGGTCGCCGACGGCGGCGCCGACGACCGGCCGTCGCCCCGCGGCGCCGACTGGAGCGACCTCGTGCCCTCGGTCCGGCGGGTGGCCGACCGGCCGCTGCCCCACCCCGCGGACCTGCTCGGGCGGCTCGGCGTCGGCGACCTCGCGGACCGGACGCCCCGCACGCTGTCGGGCGGCGAGCGCCAGCGGGTCGCGCTGGCGCGGGCGCTGGCCGTCGACCCGCGGGTCCTGCTGCTCGACGAGCCGCTGTCGGCGCTGGACGCGCCGACCCGCCGGGCGCTCCGCGAGGACCTCGCCGATGTCCTCGCCGACCGGACCGCGGTGTACGTGACCCACGACCGGACCACCGCGCGGGCGCTGGCCGACCGGGTCGCCGTGATGCGCGCGGGGACGGTCGTCCAGGCGGGCCCGCCCGACGCCGTGTTCGACCGGCCCGCCGACGCGTTCGTGGCGCGGTTCGTCGGCGCGAACGTCCTGGCCGACGGCGACGGCCGGGTCGCAATCCGCCCGGAGCACGTCGTCCTCGGCGGCGACGACCGGCGCGCGGTCGTCCGGCGCGTGCTGCGGGAGGACGCCACCCACCGCGTCGTGCTCGCGACCGAGGGCGGCGACCGGGTCGAGGCCTTCGCCGCCGACCCGCCCGCCGTCGGGTCGGCGGTCGGCGTAGGGCTGCCGGACAGCCACCGCACGGCGCTGTGACCGTCCGGTGGGCCCGACCATAACCGGTGGTTTTTCAGTCGACCGCGTCCGAGCCCCGCCGATGTCCGCCATACGGGTGGAGGGACTCACCAAGCGGTTCGGCGACTCGGTCCTCGCCGTCGACGACCTCCAGTTGACCGTCGAACGGGGCGAAGTGTTCGGCTTCCTCGGGCCAAACGGCGCCGGGAAGTCGACGACAATCAACGTCATCCTCGGCTTCCTGTCGCCGACCAGCGGGCGCGTCGAGGTGCTCGACCGGGACGTCACCAGCGACTCGCGGGCCATCCGCCAGCGTATCGGGCTGCTGCCGGAGGGCTACGAGCCCTACCCCAACCTGACCGGCCGGGAGCACGTCCAGTCGGCCATCCACGCCAAGCGCGCCGACGACGACCCCGACGTGCTGCTCGACCGCGTCGGCCTCGACCCCGACGACGCCCGCCGCGCGGCCAAGGAGTACTCCACGGGGATGGTCCAGCGGATGTCGCTGGCGGTCGCACTGGTCGGCGAGCCGGAGCTGCTCATCTTCGACGAGCCCTCGACGGGGCTGGACCCCGACGGCGTGGCGCTGCTGCGCCGGATCATCCGCGAGGAGTGCGACCGGGGCGCGACCGTGTTCTTCTCGAGCCACATCCTCGCGGAGGTCGAGAAGGTCTGCGACCGGGTCGGCATCCTCAGCGAGGGCGAGCTGGTCGCCGTCGACGCCATCGACGAGCTCCGGAAGGACCTCCGGGCCGGCGCGACGGTCTCGGCGACGCTGGACGCGGTCCCCGAGGACCTCGGGCTGGCGGCCGTGGATGGCGTCGGCGACGCCGCCGTCGAGGGCCGGACGGTCGCGGTCGAGTGCGAGACCTCGCGGGCGAAGATGCGCGCGCTCCGGGCGCTGGACGACCGCGCCACGGTCGAGGACATCGCCATCGAGGAGGCCTCGCTGGAGGCCCTGTTCGAGGAGTACACGAGCGGCGGCCGCGCCGCGGGCGAGACCGCCGACGGCGCGCCCGAGCAGGCCGCCCCGGCCCCCGGGGGTGGGGACGCGTGAGCCTGACGACGGTGGTCCGGGACGACTTCCGGAACGCCCGGCGGTCGCTGGTGGTGCTCGGCGTCGTGGCGGTGCTGTCGGCGTTCGTCGCGCTCATCGTCTACTCCGACGCGGCCCACCACGCCGACGCCTACCGGTCGCTGTTCGACGTCTCCTTTTTCTTCTTCCTGGTCTTCCCGCTGGTGCTGATCCCGCTGACGTACCTCTCGATCGCGGGCGACCGCGAGCGGGGCTCGGTCAAGCACACGCTGGGGCTGCCGAACACCCGCGCCGAGTACGTCCTCGGGAAGTTCCTCTCGCGGGCCGGCGTGGCCGTCGCCGCGGTCGCGGTCGCCACGCTGGTCGCCGTCGTCGTGGGGCTGGGGTTCTACGACGAGCCGCTCCAGGTCGAGCGCTTCCTGACCTTCGGGGCCGTGACGGCGCTGTTCGTGGTGTCGATGGCCGCCATCTTCGTCGCCTGCTCGGCGGTGACGAGCCGGCGCTCGCGGGCGATGTTCGGCGTCATCGTCGCCTACTTCCTGCTGGGGCCGTTCTGGTTCGGGTTCATGCCGGTCGTGAGCCTCCAGACCGTCGTCGACTTCCTCGCGGGCCTGGTCGGGGCGTCGGTCACCACCGAGCAGTTCCGGTACATCCAGTTCAGCTCGCCGACGACGGCGTACCTCGCCGGGCTCGAACCGGTGTACGAGGGCGTCGCGGGCGAGTACGGGGCCATCTCGACCCAGTACGGCGGCACCAACGACGAGCTGTACGCCCAGACCTGGTACAACTGGGCCACGATGGCCGCGTGGGCCGGCGTGACGCTGGCGGTCTCGTACGCCCGGTTCCGGGTGGCCGAGCTGGGCTGAGACCGCCGGCGGCCGGCACGCGGGTCCTGCCGCGTCAGACCAGGGCGCCGACGACCAGCGCCGACACGACGGCGACGAGGACGCTGGCCAGCGTGCCGATCAGGAAGTACTCGGCGAATGGGCGCCGCTTCAGCTCCTCGAAGCGGGCGATCGACTTCGCGGCCAGCACCAGCGCGACGGCTTCCCACCGGCCGGCCAGGCCGAGGACGAGCACGATCCAGCGCTCGAGGCCACCGATGGTGGCCCCGGCCCCGAGGTCCTCGTCGTCGCGCTCGGGCTCCCAGTCCGGCAGGACGCCCCGCACGATGGCGTTCCCGCCGTGCCAGGCGAACACGAACGCCGACGCGTACACGGCGCCCGACGCCAGCTGCGACCACGCCCGGGGCGACACCCCGTCCACCCACACCACCGCCGGCGAGGCCGTCCACGCCGCCGGCGTCATCGCCACCCACGCCACGAGCAGCACGAGGAGGTGGACGAGCTGGTCGCCGACGAACAGCGCCAGCGAGTTCCGCTCGTCGTCGTCGTGGAGGCGGCCCTTCACCCCGTCGACCGCGACGTGGGAGACGCCGACCGCCAGGACGAGGCCGCCCGTCCGGGGCGTCAGCATCGGCGCCAGCGCCAGCGCCTGCGCGACCGTCACCACGGCCCCGTGGGCCAGGAGCGGGCCCGGGCGGTGCTTGTTGTGCACCATCGCCTCCGTCTGGAGCGCGAAGTCCCCGAGCACGTGTCCGAGGACGAGCAGCGCCAGGGCGGCGCCCTCGGGCCCCATCGAGGCCAGGAGTTCGCTCACGTCGACCACCCCGACCCCCGGAGGTGGTCGTCCAGCAGCTCGCCGCCCGAGGTCTCCGCGGCGCGGACCTCGTGGACGTGGCCCGCGCTGAGGGACTCGCTGACCGTGGACTTCGAGACGCCGAACCGCTCGGCCACCCGCTGCTGGGAGCCCGCAGCCTCCAGGGCGCGCGCGAACTCGGCCTGGCGGTCCGTCCAGTCCTCGCGGACGGCCTGGACCAGGTCGAACAGCCGGTTGGCGTGCCGGTCCAGCCCGCCCGGCCAGCCGGCCACGCGGATCCACGCCTCGTCGGTGCGGGCCGCCTTCAGCGCCTCGCGGGCCCGGTGGAAGCAGGGCCCGTCCATTCCGATGGCCTGCTCCTCGTTGAGGTCGGTCGCCAGGGTCCCCCGCCCGAGCCCGAACCGGAGCCCCGCCGGCTCGAACCGGTCGGTCGCCGCGACCGCCGCCCGGACGGTGGCGTGCCCGTCGGCGAGCAGGCCCTGGAACTCGTCGCCGGCGGTGACGGTGAGCCGCGAGGCGAGCGGACGCCCGGCGTCCGTGGCGCCCTCCGGCGCCAGCTCGCCGGACAGCAGCTCCTCGTTGAGCCGGCCGACCAGTTCCCGGAACCGGTCCTGCACATCGGCGCGGTCCTCGAGCTCCCGCGAGCCGCGGATGTCGCCGATCAGGGCCACGTACACCGTGTCGCTGGGGTCACCCGTCATCGTTCGTCTGAATACCCGAACTGGGACCGTGTTCGGGTTGGACGACGAACCACCATAAAGGCTTCGAGCGTTCGGTAGGAAAGCCGAACTCGACGCCGATTCGGTCGAATAACCGAACCACCGGTCTGGTCGGCGGTGCCCCCCGCCAGCCGGCGGAGAGCGACGCGCCTTTGCCAGCCCGTCCCGGAGCCGGTCCCATGACCCTGCAGTACGCGACCACCAACGATGGCAAGGTCCGGGAGGTCCGGGCGTACCTCGACGACGTCGCGCAGCTGGACTACGACTACACCGAGGTCCAGGCCGACGACCTCGGGCCCATCGCCGCCCGGGGTGCCCGGGAGGCCCACCGCCACGCCGGCGAGCCCGTCATCGTCGACGACGCCGGGCTGTTCGTCGACGCGCTTTCGGGGTTCCCGGGGCCGTACTCCGCCTACGTCGAGGCCACCCTCGGGGTCGAGCGCGTGGGGCGGCTGGCCAGGGCCGGCGACGACCGGGCGGCGTCGTTCCGGTGCGTCGTCGCCTACTGCGACGGCGAGGGCTTCGCCGCCTCGCCCGAGCCGGTCGACCGCGGCGACCGCCGCGGCCAGGACCTCGCCGCCGCCGACCGCGCCGGCGCGACCACCGACGCCCAGGTCGCCGAGGGCGACCTCCCGGTGAAGCTGTTCGTCGGCGAGGTGCCCGGCAGGATCGTCGAGCCCCGGGGCGACGGCGGGTTCGGCTACGACCCCATCTTCGAGCACGACGGCGCCACGTTCGCCGAGCTGTCGCCCGCCGAGAAGAACGCCGTCTCCCACCGGGGCCGCGCGCTCGGGAAGTTCGCCGAGTGGTACCGCCAGCGGTAACTACAGCAGCGACCGCCGGGCGTTGAGCCCGACCAGGCCGACGCCGACCGCGACCGCCGCCATCGCCGACAGCGGGTTGAGCCCGCCCGTCAGCGCCAGCGGCACGGCCACCGCGTTGTAGGACAGCGCCAGGACGGTGTTCTGCCGGAGACGCCGCCCCGCCGCGGTGGCGATGTCGAAGGCGGTCGCGACGGCGGCCAGGTCGTCGTCGAGCACCGCCAGGTCGGCGGCGGTGGCGGCCAGCGCGGTGCCGCCGCCCAGCGCCACGCCGAGGTCCGCGGCGGCCAGCGCCGGCGCGTCGTTGGTCCCGTCGCCGACCATCGTGACGTGACCGTCCTCGCGGAGCCGCCGAACGGTGGCGGTCTTGCCGGCGGGCGGGACGCCAGCGAACACCCGGTCGACGCCGTCGGCGTCGCCGAACGCCGCCGCGGCCGGGCCGCGGTCACCGGTCAGCACGACGACCGAGACGCCGCGGTCGGCCAGCGACCGGACCGTCGCCGCCCAGCCGTCCCGGGGCTCGTCGCCCACCACGACCACGCCCTCGGCGCGGCCGTCGCGGCCGACGACCACCGGGAGGTGGCCGTCCTCGCGGGCCGTCTCGGCGCGGGCGGCGACGCCGTCGCCGACCGTCCAGTTCCGGCGCTCGAACAGGGCCGGCGCCCCGACGAGGACGGGCGTCCCGTCGACCAGTCCCTCCACGCCGGTGGCGTGGCTCCGGAACTCGGCGACGCGGTCGGGCGTCGCGTCCGCGGTCTCGCCCTCGAGGCCGCCGTCGGTCGCGACTCCGTCCTCGACGGCCTCGACGATGGCCGTCGCCGCGGGGTGGGCCGACCGGCGCTCCAGCGCCGCGGCGGCCCCCAGCAGGTCGGCCGGCACGTCGGCGTCGCGGACGCGCATCTCGCCGGTGGTCAGCGTCCCGGTCTTGTCGAGCACGACGACGTCGGTGCTCCGGAGCCGCTCGAACACGGTCTCGTCGAGCACGACGACGCCGCGCTCGCCCGCCGCCGCGATGCTGCGGGCGACCGACAGCGGCGTGGCGACGCCGAGCACCCACGGCGAGGCGGCCAGCAGCGCCCCGAGCAGCGCCAGGACGGCGGCGACCGCCCCCTCGGTGACCATCGCGACGCCGGCGGCGACGACCGCGACGCCGGCGACGACCGGGAGCGCGTAGCCGGCGAGGCGGTCGGCCCGGCGCTGGGCGCCGTGGGTCGCGCTGCCGACGTCCCTGACCGACGCCGTCAGGCGGTCGATGCTGCTCGTGGCGCCCGCCGCGACCCGGAGGACGGCGGCGCCCTCGGCCACCACCGAGCCGCCGACCAGCCGGTCGCCCTCGCGCTTGGCGACGGGGAGGGACTCGCCGGTGACGACCGCCTCGTCGACCGTGCAGGCCTCGCCCAGGAGCGTCCCGTCGACCGGCACGCGCTCGCCCTCCCGGACGAGCACGTGGTCGCCGCCGGACAGGTCGTCGACGGCCACCGTCTCGGTCGCGCCCTCGCCGTGGTACAGCCGGGCCTCCGCCACCCGCGAGACGGTGAGGTCGGTCAGCCGGTCGAGCGCCCGGCGCTTGGCCAGCGACTCGTAGGCGATGGCCGCGGCGACCACCGCTCCCACGACCACCGTGAGGTCGAGGTAGACGTCCGGCCGGGCGAGGACGATGGCGGCGCCGCTGTAGGCGAACGCCGCGAGCAGCGCGGTGGCGACCAGGAGGTCGGTCGTCACGCGGCGGGTCCGGAGGCTGACGTAGGCGCCCCGCAGCACCGGCGCGCCCGTGAACGCCACGACGACGCCGGCGATGATCAGGAACGGGATGAACACCTGGCCGCCAATGGCGCTGTCGAAGATGAACCGCCCGCGGAACATCGCCAGGGCGCCGCCCTCGACCAGCGCCGCCAGGTAGGCCGGGTAGACCAGCACGACGTAGGGCAACAGCATGAACGAGCCGAAGACGACCCCCACGACGTACCGGATGCCAAGCGCGTCGTCCATCCCCCGCTCGGCGGGGATGCGCTCGTCGGTCGCGAGGTCCTCGTCGGGGCCCTCCCGGACCGTCGCCTCGTAGCCCACCGTGGTCAGCGCCGCCGCGAGCGCCCCGGCGTCGACCGCGTCGGGGTCGTGGCGGACGCGGACCGTCTCGGTGACGTAGCTGGCCTCCGCCTCCTCGACGCCGTCCGTGTCCGTGGCCACCCCCTCCAGGAACGCCTCGCAGGTCGGCCCGTGCATCCCGTCGACCCGGAGGAAGGTCGTGGTGGTCCCCGGCGGCTGCTCCTCGTCGGCAGGGTCGTCGCCGGCCCGGTCGGAGGCGCCGGCGGGGTCGGCACCGTCGGCGGGTGGGCCCAGCTCCTCGTGGACCGTCCGGCAGCCCGACGAGCAGAAGGCCTCGCCGTCGCCGGCTGCCTCGTCGCCGGTCGGGCGGCCGCAGAGCCGGCAGCCCGCCCCGTCGGTCACGGCTGGGCCCCCGGTCGCGTCTCGCCGTCCATCACCGGCTCCAAGGCGGCCTGGACAGTAAACGGTGTCCGTCCGCCTCGGCGCCGTTCACCCTCGTTTCGTCTGGTCGGTCTCGCCGGATATCGATCGACTGGAGGGCCACGACACACCGCCGTCACAACCCCTCGGTGCCGGCGAGCATACGACTCCGAACCACCCCTACCGCCCGGAAAGCCCCGAGTCGAGCGGGCGGGGGCTTTCCTGGCGGTGCTCCTGGGCTCAAGCACGAGTGGCTGTGTGCGGTGGCGGTCGCGGGAGGGGCGTAGCCGAACCCTGGGGCCGAGCTGGCTGGGGCGTTCCGGCGGTACGATCGGATCACGCTCGGGTGGCTGTCGCCGGTCGCCATCCAGAGCACTCCCGGGTTCCAGGAGGCCCCAGCAGCCAACCCACGGCATCCGGCCACGTGGATCGAGTCTCCGGACGACGCACGGACGCGACCCTCACCCGGGGAGGGCCGCCGTGGCGGCGTCGACGAGGGCCTCGACGCGCTCCCGGTCGGCCGCCGAGAGCCGCGACGCCGGCTCGCGGGGTCGCCCCGCCGGCGCGCCACGAGCGCGCATTGCGGCCTTCAGGCCGGCGATTCCAAAGCCCTCGGTCACCGCGTGGTTCAGCTCCACCAGCTCGCGGTTCAGCGCGCGGGCGCTCGCACGGTCGCCCCGGGCGTGGCGGTCGTGGACCGCCGCGACCGCCGGGACGACGTTCGCCAGCGCCAGGATGCCCCCGTCGGCGCCGGCGTCAAGCGCCGGCGCCAGCAGCCCGCCGTGGCCGACCAGGAGGGAGACGTCGTCGGCCGTCCGGTCGCGACACCGCTGGAGCGCGGCCAGGTCGCCGCTCGAGTCCTTCAGCCCCGCGACGTTCGCGTGATCGGACAGCGACGCGACGGTCTCGGGCTCGAGGGCGACGCCGGTGTACGCCGGGACGCTGTAGAGGTAGACGGGCAGCGGCGCGGCGTCGGCGACGTCGGTGTAGTACCGCTCGAGGGTCGCCTGGTCGTGCTCCCGGTAGTACGGCGTCACGACCATCGCCGCGTCGGCGCCCGCCTCCGCCGCCCGGCGGGTGGCCGACAGCGTGGGGGCCAGCCCCGGCGTCCCGGTGCCGGCGACCACGGGCACGTCGGCGGCGTCGGCGACGGTCTCGATCACCCGGGCGCGCTCGGCGTCGTCGAGTTTCGCGACCTCACCCGTGGAGCCACACGGGACCAGGAAGTCGACGTGCGGTTCGACCCACCCCACGAGGTCGGCGAGCGCCTCGGCGTCCACGTCGCCCGCCGCGTCGAACGGGGTCGCCAGCGGCGGGCCGACGCCGGTGAGTGACATGCACCCGGCGTGGCGGCCGAGGCGGAAATAGGTGCGGGAGAAACGGCCGACGGCAGTCGAACGCACGTCTGACGCGGATTTATGGTCTGGCCGGGCACAGACCCGGTGGGCGCGCACGACGGCCTCACTTCCCCCATCCTCCCCACAGCGCGCCCGGACCTACCCTTCCCTTTCGGGGCCGTCGAGACGCACACCGCGTCTCCCGGCGACGCAGGCCACGCAGCGGCGCCGCCGGTCAGGCCTCCGGCGCGCCGATGGCCGCACGCGCCGCGTCGAAGTCGTCCTGTTCGGCGAGGAAGGCGATGCGGTCGCCGCCGTCGATGACCGTCCGGGGCATCGGGATGTCCATCGACTCGTTCTCGGGCCCGTGGGCGTAGATGCGCGCGCCGCCGGGCAGCTCGACCTCGACGACCCGCTGGCCCACGAGCGGGGAGTCCGCCGGGACGGCCACCACCGCCATCGTGATGTTCTGGGTCACGTCCGAGAGGACGTTGAGGTCGCCGCCGAGCAGGGCGTTCTTCGCGCCCGCCGCGCCCAGGCG
>CAYWNQ010000062.1:0-10250 GCA_964459695.1 uncultured Halobacteriales archaeon
GCAGGCCCGACCTCTGCGTTCCGTCGCGGCGTCAGCGAGGGAGCGGAGCTCCCTCGGACCGTTCGCGCGGCGCAGCCGCGCGAAGAAGCCGCGACGCGGCCGGGGGCGTTCCTGGCGATACCGTCGTCCACCACGGACGTCTCTGCCCAGTGCCGCCGGTGCTGAACGGTTAAGGGCCGCCCCGTCGAACGCCCGTCCATGGAGGCCAAGGGGGAGTACCGCGACCGCGAGACCACCGAGGTCGTGGTGCTGGACGCCCTCGTCGACCGGAGCGAGGACGGGATGACGGTGTTCGAACTCCGGTCGCACGTCGACGCGGACATCGACCGCATCGAGGACGCGCTGGGGGAACTGAAGCGCGACGGACTCATCCAGGTCGAGGGCGACGGCGGGCGGACGCTCATCTACCCGGACGACGAGGTGGTTCCCGACCCCGGGGACGACGATGGCCAGGCCTCGCTGCTGGACTGGCTCCGGGAGAAGCTGGGGCCGTGACCGGACGCGGGGGCTTTATTCGCGTCGACAACGGAGCACCGGCGATGACCGTCGTCGATGCACACGAGGCCCACGGCGCCAACTTCCGGCAGGAGGGCGGCCGCCGGGTGGTGGACGACTACGGCAAGCCGGCGCGGACCCACCGTGCGGTCCGCAACGGCGTCGGCGTGATCGAGATGGGCTACGGCGTCGTCGCCGTGACCGGCGAGGACCGCCACGGCTACGTCGACAACGCCGTCTCGAACCGGGTCCCGTCGGCGGACGGCACGGGGACCTACGCGCTGCTGCTGGACCCCCAGGGCGCGGTGCGCACCGACATGTACGTGCTGACCGCCGGCGAGCGCCTGCTCGTGCTCACACCGCCGGGACGGGCGGCGCCGCTGGCCGAGGAGTGGCGCGAGAAGACCTTCATCGAGGACGTGGCGTTCGAGCTGCTCGCCGAGGAGCTGGCCGTCTTCGGCGTCCACGGGCCGTCGGCCACCGAGAAGGTGGCGTCGGTGCTCACCGGCGCCGCGTCGCCCGAGGACCGGCTGGGGTTCGTCCGGGGGTCGATGGGCGACATCGGCGTCACGGTGTTCCGCACCGACGCCCCCATGGGCGAGGAGGGCTACGAGGTCGTCTGTGACGCCGCCGACGCCGCGGAGGTGTTCGACACGCTGCTGAACCGGGGCCTCAACGCGGTCCCGTTCGGGTACGGCGTCCGGAACACCCTGACGCTTGAGGCGGGCACGCCGCTGTTCGAGACCGAACTCGAGGGCGAACTGCCGAACGTGCTCGGCGTCCGCAACGCCCTGGACTTCGAGAAGGGCTGCTTCGTCGGCCAGGAGGTCGTCGCCCGGGTCGAGAACCGCGGGCGGCCGTCGCGCCGGCTGGTGGGGCTGGCGCCCGACGCCGTCCCCGACCGGGGGGCGACAGTACTCGCGGGCGACGACGCCGTCGGCGAGGTGACCCGGGCGGCGCGCTCGCCGAGCCGCGAGGAGCCGGTGGCGATGGCGCTGGTCGACTACGACGCGGCACCCGACGGCGTCCGCGTCGACGGCGAGGCCGTCGGTGCCGCACCTCGCGAACTCCCCGTCGTCGAGGGGTCCGAACGGTCGGCGCGGCTCCCGGCGTACCCGGATCGGGAGGGATAAAGGAGCCCGCAAGATGCACCGACAAGAGCCGCACGGTTGTGGTTTGCTACCACGAACAGCAAGATTTAATACGAACCGTAATTACACCGCCAGATGGAGTGAGGTGATCCGAGATGCCAATCCGACCAGCCAGTGGCTCTTGGATGCAAGGACTCGACCTGCCGACCCGACTGCTGAGTGACGAGACGTACGGCGGGAGCGACTACGAACTGTACGAGGAGGACGGCGAGTTCGTCCTGACCATCGACATGCCGGGCTTCGAACCCGAGGAGATCGACCTCGCGTGGGACGACGGCCTCCTCAACGTCGCCGCCGAGCACGTCGACGAGCGCCGGGACCGCAAGAAGACGTTCCACCGGCGGTTCCGGTTCCCGAAGGAGATCGACGACGACGCCATCGAGGCGGAGTACACCAACGGCGTCCTCGAGATACGGCTCCCCGTGCTCGAGGGCGCGACCGCCCAGGGCAAGACGATCCCGGTCCAGGGCTGAGACCCGCCGTCGCGGGTCCGGACGCCGTTTTCTCGTGTCGCCGAACCGGACGGACGGCCGAACGATTCCGAGACGCCAACACGAGCCATGCAGCTCCGCGTCAAACCACGCAAGCGCAAGGACGAGGGGAGCGGCCTCGCGGCGATCGATCGCGAGGCGATGTCGGAGCTGGGGGTCACGAGCGGCGAGTTCGTCGCCATCGAGGGCCTGGAGGACGTGGTCGTGATCGCCGCCACCAACCGCCCGGACCTCATCGACGACGCCCTGCTGCGCCAGGGCCGGCTGGACCGCCACGTGGCCGTCGAGGCGCCCGACGAGGACGCCCGCCGCGAGATATTCGAGGTCCACACCCGCGACCGACCGCTGGCCGACGACGTGGACCCCGCGGACCTGGCCGCACGGACAGACGGCTACGTGGGCGCCGACGTCGAGGCGGTGTGCCGGGAGGCGGCGACCGCTGCGGTCCGCGAGCACGTCGCCGGGGACGGCGACGTGGCCGACATCGTCCTGACCGGCCACCACCTCGAGGCCGCCCTGGCGGCGGTCGAGCCACGGGGCGGCGACCCCGCCGGCCGCGCCGATGCGCAGGCCGAACCGGCCGGCAGCACCGCCGAGTGAGGCCGGCGCGGCCTCAGGGTAGGGTCGTCACGGGGCCGATATCGGGACGTCCGTGGCAGGTATCTCGGCTTCCGTGAGGACGTCTCCGCCGATGGATTTATCATGTCGGGGAGGCTAGCCAATTGACGGATTTTCCCCTAAAATAATCATGTCCGTGACCCTCTCTCGCGTCTCCACCGGCGTACCGGGCCTCGACGAGGTGCTCCACGGCGGCCTCGTCGAGGGGCGCTCGTACATCGTGCGTGGCCAGCCGGGAGCGGGCAAGACCGTACTGGCCCTCGAGTTCCTGACCGCGACCGACGACGAGTCGCTGTTCGTCGCCTTCGAGGAGCCACCGGCGGACGTCCGGGCCAACGCCGACGCGCTCGGGATGGACGTCGGGAGCGTCGAGTTCCTCGACCTGACCGCCGACCCCGACCGGTTCCTCGGCGGCGAGAGCTACGACGTGTTCGCCCCCGACTCCGTGGAGGGTGGCTCCGTGACCGCCGAGATCGCCGAGGCCGTCACCGAGCAGGCGCCCGACCGCGTCGTGCTGGACCCGCTCACGGAGCTCCGGCACCTCGCCCCCGACGACTACCAGTTCCGCCAGGAGGTCGCGTCGTTCGTCAACTACCTCAAGGACGAGTCGATAACTGCGGTGTTCACCACGCAGGTGTCCAAGCGCGAGCCGGACGACGACCTCCAGTTCCTCGCGGACGGGACCATCGACCTCCGGCGGACGCCCCAGGGCCGGTTCGCCGAGGTGACCAAGCTGCGCGGGTCGAACTTCCAGTCCGGCGAGCACACCCTCAAGTTCGAGCACGGCGGCATCGCGGTGTACCCCGAACTGGTCCCCCGGGACCACGACCGGGCGTTCGACGTCGAGCACCTCACCTCCGGCATCGACGAGCTCGACGCCCTGCTGGGCGGGGGCATCCAGCGGGGCACCGTCACGGTCCTCACGGGCCCCTCCGGGGTCGGGAAGACCACCACCGGCACGCACTTCCTCCGGCAGGCCGCGACCCACGACGAGCGCGCGGTGGCGTACCTGTTCGAGGAGAGCGCCGCCGACTTCCGGTACCGCTCGGAGCAGCTCGGCATCCCCGTCGAGGGGATGGAGGCCGAGGGCTCGCTGGGCCTCCACGAGGTCGAGCCCCTCACCCTGACCCCCGACGAGTTCGCCCACCGCGTCCGGACCGAGGTCGAGGAGGAGGGGGCCCGGATGGTGATGGTCGACGGCACCGCCGGCTACCGGCTCTCGCTCCGGGGCGGCGACGACGACCTCCGCCGGGAGCTGCACGCGCTGGCGCGCTACCTCAAGAACATGGGCGTGACCGTCGTGCTCGTCGAGGAGCAGCAGACGGTCACCGGCGCCTTCACCGCCACCGACAACAACATCAGCTACCTCGCCGACACCATCCTGTTCCTCCAGTACCTCGAGCACCGCGGCGAGGTGCGCAAGGCCGCGGGCGTCCTCAAGAAGCGCCTCGGCGAGTTCGAGCGGTCGCTGCGCTCGTTCGAGATAACCGACGAGGGCGTCCGGATCGGCGACAAACTGACCGGCCTCCGGGGCGTCCTGTCGGGCACCCCCGAGTGGAGCGACGGCGACTGACCGTGCTCGACCCGGACGGCGATGCGCCGCGGGTGCTCGTCGTGGTCCAGGGCGAGCGCAACCGGGAGCTGCTGGCCGACCGCCTGGGCGAGCGGTACCGTGTGGTGCACCCCGAGGACGGCTCGCTCCCCGGGTCGTTCGACTGCTGTGTCGTCGACGACCGGTCGCTGTCCGACGCCGCGCCCGCCCTGGCCGAGCACCGGTCGGCGGCGGAGCCCGTCGCCGTCCCGGTCATGCTGCTGGCGCGCACGAACCAGCGGGGTCCCGACCCCTGGGCGCGCTTCGCCGACCACATCGGCGAGACGGTCGACGACGTCGCCACGATGCCGCTGGGCGAGGGCGAGCTCCGGACCCGGCTCGCCGTGCTGCTGCGGACCCGTCGGCTTACCCGGCGGCTCGCCGACCACCGCGACGAACTGACGCTGTACCGCCGGGCGATGGACGAGGCCGACATCGGCATCCTCATCACGGAGGCCGGCGGCGACCAGCCGATAATCTACGCCAACGAGGGGTTCGAGCGCATCACCGGCTACGACGCCGGCGAGATCGAGGGCCGCAACTGCCGGTTCCTCCAGGGGGAGGCCACCGACGACGAGACGGTGGCGGAGATGGCCCGGGCCGTCCGCGAGGCCGAGCAGACCACCGTGGTGGTCCGCAACTACCGCGCGAACGACGAGCCGTTCTGGAACGAGGTGTCCATCGTGCCGGTCCGGGACGCCGACGGCGACGTGACCCACTACCTCGGGTTCCAGCGCGACGTCACCGACCGCGTCGAGCGTCTGCGCCGGCTGGAGCGCTACGAGCGGATGGTCGAGACCACCGACGACCTGATGTTCGCCATCGAGCCCGACGGCAGCCTGTCGATGGCCAACAGCGCGCTGGCGGATTTCCACGGCGTGGCGCGGTCGGAGCTCGTCGGCGAGCCCGCCGACACGCTGCTGGACCAGGACGCTGTGACGTTCGACGGTGTGGGCGAGCAACTCCGTGTCGGCGAGTCGGTCACGATGACGACCCGCTCGCGCGATGCCGATGGGGAGCTCCGCGTCTTCGACACCCGGCTGGCGCCGGTGTCCGACGGCAGCGAGTTCGCCGGGGTCGTCGGCATCGCCCGGGACGTCACCGACCGGGAGGAGCGGGAGGCCGAACTCGAACGCGAGCAGACTCGACTCTCGCTCGCACTCTCCGCGGCCGACGCCGGGGTCTTCGAGTGGGACCTCGAGACCGACGAGGTGTCGTGGGACGACCAGACCTACAGGCTGTTCGGCGTCGCTCCGGGGGAGTTCGACGGGACCTACGAGGCGTTCACCGAGCTGGTCCACCCGGATGACCTGGACGCGGTCGAACGGACGATCCAGTCGACGCTCGAATCCGGCGAGCCCTACGGCGTCCAGTACCGGATCGTCCCGCCCGACGAGTCGGTCCGGTGGATCTCCGAACAGGCCACGCTCGAGACGGACGAGACGGGCGAGCCGGAGCGCATCATCGGGGTCGTCATGGACGTCACCGAGTCGGTCGAGCGCGAGCGCCAGCTCGAGCGGACGGTCGACCTCTACGACAGGACCCAGTCGACCGCAGCGGTCGGCGGCTGGGAGGTCGACCTCGGGACCGAGGAGGTGCTCTGGACCGACCAGGTGTACGACATTCTCGAGATCCCCGAGGGACCGGAGCCCTCGCTCGAGGAGGCCCTCGATGTCTACCCCGAGGGCGACCGCGAGACCGTCCGGTCCGGCATCGAACGGGCCGCCGAGACCGGCGAGCCGTTCGACGTCGAGGTCCAGGTCGAGACCGGGACGGGCGGGCGCAAGTGGGTCAGGGTACGCGGCGACGCCACGCAGCGCGAGGACGCGGCCCCGCTGGTCCGGGGCACGTTCCAGGACGTCACCGACCGAAAGGAGTACGAGCTGACCCTCGAGCGCTTCCGGCGCATCGTCCAGACCGCCGAGGACCCCATCTTCGCCACCGACGAGGAGGGCCGGTTCACGCTCGTGAACGACGCGATGGTGGCGCTCGCCGGCCGGAGCCGCGAGGAGCTGCTCGGCCGGACCGCCAGGGGCGCGGTCTGGGACGAGGCGGGCTACGACCACGAGGAGATGGTGGCCACCCTCCTGGACGGCGAGCCCGTCGGGGTCAACTCGTGGGTCGAGACCCCCTCCGGCGCCACGCTGGAGTTCGAGGTCCGGCTCTCCCCGCTGTTCGAGGACGACGAGTACGTCGGCGCGGTCGGCGTCGCCCGCGACGTGACGGAGCTCCACGAGCGCGAGCGCCGGCTGTCGGTGCTGGACCGGGTGCTCCGACACAACCTCCGCAACAAGCTCAACCTGGTGCTCGCCTACGCCGAGGACATCGCCGAGGACGCTACCGACCCGGACGTCCGGGCGGGGGCGTCGGACATCCTCACCGTGGTGGAGGAGCTGCTGTCGGTGAGCCGGGACGCCCGGCGGTTCCAGGCCAGCATCGACCCGGCGGAGGGGTCGGTCGGTCACGTCGACCTCGTCGAGCGAATCGCCCGCGCCGTCGACGAGGTGGGGTCGGCCCATCCCGAGGCGCGGTGGGCCGTCGACCTCCCCGACAGCGCCCCGGTCCGGGCCCACGAGGCCATCGAGCTCGCCGTCGAGGAGCTGCTGGAGAACGCGGTGGTCCACGCCGACGTGGCCGAACCCACGGTCGAGGTCTCGCTGTCGCGGGGCGGGGAGGTGACCGAGCTGCGGGTCGCCGACGAGGGCCCCGGTCTCGGCGAGCTCGAGCGGTCGGCGATACTCAGCGGCGAGGAGACGCCGCTCCAGCACTCCACCGGGCTGGGGCTGTGGCTCGTCCGGTGGACCGTCACCTCCTCGGGCGGCAGCCTGCACATCAGCGACCGCGAGCCCCGCGGCACCGAGGTCGTGGTCCGCCTGCCCACCGTCGAGGCGCTGGTCGAGGCCGACGGCGGGTGACTTACGACCGCGACAGCAGCGCCCGGAGCTGTTCCCGCGAGAACAGCGTCGAGGGCCGGTCCATGTGGACGCCGATCTCGCCCGAGAACGTCCGGAGGCCCAGCCGCTGGACGGGCTCGGGCAGGTCGTAGGCCCGCCGCACGGCGGCGCCGAGGCGTTGGTCCCACCGCAGCGCCTCGCGCCAGGCCGACTCGTAGGCCGACAGCGTCGCCGGCCGGGCGGGGTCGACCTCGCGGGCGGCGACGTCGGCGGCCCGCATGCCGTAGAGGATGCCACCGCCCGTGAACGGCTTGGTCTGGCCGGCGGCGTCGCCCAGCAGGAATCCGCGGCGGGCGGTCACGGTGTCGGGCGGCCCGACGGGGATGGCGCCCGAGCAGCGCTCGACGGGGTCGACGCCGTAGCCCTGACAGAGCGCGTCGAACCGCGCCGGCGCGTCGTCGCCGGGCTCGACCGCCAGCCCGTACTCCACGCCGGCGTCGCCGCGGGGGATGCGCCACGCGAAGAATCCCGGTACCGTCAGGTGGACGTCGACGAAGTCGTCGTGGTCGGGCGCTTCGGCGAACCCCAGCACGCCGTGGAGCAACTCGTCGGGCGCCGGGAGGCCGAGCTCGTCGCGGACCCGCGACCGCGGCCCGTCCGCGCCGGCGACCATCCGGGCCGCGTGGGTCTCGGCCCCGTCCGGTCCGCTGACGTCGACGACCACCCGGTCGCGCTTCTCGCGCACGCCCGTGACGGTGTGGTGCTCGCGTACCTCCGCGCCCGCCTCCTGGGCGGCCTCGGCGAGCGTCCTGTCGAGGCCGACGCGGTCGATGGCGTTCGAGACCGGCTCGTCCTTGTAGAACCGGTGGGCCTCGCTGCCGGGCCCGCCGGTGTGGAACCGCGCCCCCCGGATGGCGTTCTGGAACAGCGCCTCGCGGGCCCCCTCCGGGACGTAGTCCCAGAGGTCCAGCGAGACGTGACCCGAGCACGCCAGGGGCCGGCCGACCTCGCCGCGCTCGAAGACGAGGACGTCGTGGCCCGCGTCGGCCGCCCGACGGGCGAACCGGCTCCCGGCGGGGCCGGCGCCCACGACGACGAAGTCCCGCATCGGGTGGGGTGACGGCGCGGGCGGTGATATGTCCGACGGTCCGCCGTGGCTGGAGGGGCGTGTCCGCGTCTCGCGGTATCCTGATGGCCCGCACCAACCGCTCGGAATGCCCCACGGTCCGGGACCGTACTCACGGGCTTGACCCCCGCGACCGCCGACCGCACTCGTGCGTTTCCCGACCATACCGCCAGAAAGCCCCCGCCCGTGCCGGGCGTCCGACGCTGAGTCATGCCGGCTGACCGTTCGGTCCGGGTGGGACTGAAAGGGGCGAGGCGCGCGACGCAAGCACGCGAACGAAGGGAGCGCGCGCAGCGAGTGGGAGGCGCGAACGAAGTGAGCACCTCCAACCATGTGAACGGCGAGAGGCGGGTGGCGCGAACGAAGTGAGCGCCACCGTAGGCGCGAGCGGTGACCGACGGGAGCCACGAGCAAGAGAGCCGTGAGCGCTCACCGACTCCATCGCCTCGGGGCTTCCCGGGCGGTGGCGGCGGTCGCGCACGAGCATACTAGCCAGCCCCTCCGAACCAGGCCAGGCTCTGAACGATCCGGCATCCGCTCCGACGCGGCCGGTCGTGCCCTCCCAGAACAAGCGAATCGCGTTACTCGGCAGTCTCTGCCGCTTCGTCCTCGTCGCCGGCGTCCTCGTCGTCTGCCATCTCCGCGGCGCGCTCCTCGCCGCGCTCGGTCAGCACGGCCTCGCCGCCGGCCTCGGCCAGCTTCGCCGCGGCGTCGGCCGAGAACGCGTCGGCGACGACCGTCAGTTCGCCGCGGACCTGGCCGGCGCCGAGCACCTTCACGACGTCGGCGTCGTGGCCGTCCTCGACGACGTCGCGGGCGTCCAGCCGGTAGCCGTCGCCGGCCTCCTCGGCGACGCCCTCGGCGGCGAGCACCGCGACGTCCTCGTCCAGCGCGCTGACGTTGACCGTCCGGACGTCCTCCTGGACCTTCTCGGGGCGGGTGAAGCCCTCCTTGCCGAGCGGTTCGTAGTTGTGGAACTCGTGCTTGTCGCGGCCGGCGCGGCCGCGCCCGCCCCGGTGGCCGGCGCCGCGGCGGTTCTTCCCGCTGCCGCCGCCGTGGGTGCGCGAGCCGCGCTGTCGTCGTTTCTTGCTCGTCATGGTTATCGCATCGCCCTGAGGAGTGCGTCGATCTCCTCGGTGGTGTTCTTGCCGAGCGCGCCGTCCTCGCGCGCCGAGTGCTTGATGCCGTCGTGGCCGCCCCGCGGCGGGTGGAGCCGGAGGGTCGGCGAGAGGCTCTGCTCGCGTAGGGTGGTCTCCTCGTCGACCAGCGCCGCGGCCAGGCCGGCGACGTCGTCGTAGTCGGTGTGCTCGGCGACCCACTCGTCGTCGACGTCGGCGTCGCCCTCGACGGGCTCGGCGCGGCTGGCCAGCACCGTCTCGACCGCCTCGGTCGAGGGCTCGCCGTGGGCGACCCAGTCGTTGACCTTGGTCACCATGCCGTCGTAGGCGTCGGTCTCGGGCACCAGCGTCGCGTGGTTGACCCGGCCGATGTTCAGCATCTCCATCGTGTCCCGCACCGACCGGCCGGCGTTGACCTCGCCGCGCAGCTGCACCAGGGCCCGCATCATTCGATCACCTCGCGCTTCTCGCGGGTGCGCTCCGGGACCCGCGCCTCGGCGGTGTTCCGGAGCGCGATGAACGTGGCCTTCGCGAAGTTGACCGTGGTCCGGGTGTTGCCCGACGACCGGGTCCAGATGTCCTCGATGCCGGCCAGCTCGAGCACGTGCCGGACGGTCTCGCCGCCGGCCAGGCCAAGCCCGCGCGGGGCGGGCCGGAGCTCCACCTCGACGGAGCCGGCCTTGCCGGTGGTCCGGAGCGCGACCGTGTGCGGGCGGCCACAGCCACACTCCCAGGAGCCACAGCCCCGGGAGACGTCGATGAGGTT
>CAYWNQ010000063.1:0-10248 GCA_964459695.1 uncultured Halobacteriales archaeon
AGGCGCTGATGCGCTGGGGCATCGACGCCATCGTCGGCGAGAGCTTCGCCGAGATCTTCGCGGGCAACTGCCTGGCGCTGGGAATCCCGACGGTGACCGCCGACCACGACACCGTGGCGGGGCTCCAGGACTGGATCGACGCGAACCCCGACGGCGAGATCGCCGTCGACGTCGCCGGCGAGACCGTGGCCTACGACGACCGGCGCGTCGAGGTCGCGGTCGACGACGCCCAGCGCCAGGCGCTGGTCGAGGGCATCTGGGACACCACGGCGCTGATGAAGTCCAACGCGGACGCCGTCACCGAGACCGCCGAGTCGCTGCCCTACACGGAGTACGTCGCGGATGGCTGAGGACGGCGCCGGCGGCGGGGCGACGCGCAATCGCCCGGAGGTGGTCGTGATCCCCGGCGACGGCATCGGCCGGGAGGTTGTGCCCGCCGCGGTCGAGGTGCTCGAGGCCGTCGCCGACGTCCACGTTCGGGAGTGCGAGGCCGGCGACCACGTCGCCGAGGCCACGGGCGACCCGCTTCCCGACGAGACCCGCGAGCGCGCCGCCGCGGCGGACGCCACGCTGTTCGGCGCCGCCGGCGAGACCGCCGCCGACGTGGTCCTCCCGCTGCGGGCCGCGGTCGGCTCGTTCGCCAACGTCCGGCCCGCCAGGGCCTACCCGGGCGTCGACGCGCTCCACCCCGGGACGGACCTGGTCTTCGTCCGGGAGAACACCGAGGGCGTCTACGCGGGCATCGAGGCCGAGGTCGCCGACGGCGTGACGACGCTCACGCGGGTCGTCACCGAGGACGCCTCGCGGGCCATCGCGGCGTTCGGCTTCGACTACGCCGACGCCCACGGCTACGACCGCGTCACCGTCGCCCACAAGGCCAACGTGATGCGGACCACCGACGGCCAGTTCCTCGAGGCGGTGCGGGCGGTCGCCGACGAGCGCGGCGCCGACCACGACGAGGCGCTGATGGACGCGCTGGCGATGCACCTGGCCATGACCCCCGAGGAGTACGGCGTCGTCGTCTGCCCCAACCTGGCGGGCGACGTGCTGAGCGACCTCGCGGCGGGCCTGGTCGGCGGCCTCGGGCTGTTGCCCTCGGCCAACGTGGGCCGGGCGGGCGGGCTGTTCGAGCCGGTCCACGGCAGCGCCCCGGACATCGCCGGCGAGGGCGTCGCGAACCCGGCGGCGACCGTCCTCTCGGTGGCGATGCTGCTCGAGCACCTCGGGCGCGAGGACGCCGCCGCGGCGGTCCGGGACGCCGTCGAGGCGGTGCTGGCCGACGGGCCTCGGACGCCGGACCTCGGCGGAGACGCCGGCACCGCCGACGTGACGGCGGCGGTGCTCGACGAACTCTGAGGCCGGGGCGACCCGACAGCCGTCGGACTTTTCTGCCCACCGCCCCGAGTCTCGACCATGCCCACCATCGAGGTTTCAGAGGAGACGATGGAGCGGCTGGAGGGCCTCCGCGTCGAGGACGAGACCGACGACGAGATCATCACCGAGCTCATCAACATCTACGAGGCCGAGGAGCTGACGCTGTTCCACGGCGGCGACGAGTACTGAGCTACCCCTCGCGGTAGGCCGCCCGCACCTCGGCCCACCGGCCGGTCTCCTCCAGGTGGGCCTGTAACTGCCGGGCGTAACTGTCGGCCAGGTCCTCGGCGGCGGCGACCTCCTCGGCGTCGGGCCCGTCGCCGCCACCGTCGCCCAGCCCCAGCGCGTCGGTCACGGCGTCGAGGATGCCGCCACCGCCGCGGTCACCGCCGGCGCCACCCGGCGCCATCGACGACTGGTGCTCGCGGAGCCGCTCGAGCTCCGGGAGGATGGCGGGCACGTCCCCGGTGTCGGCGACGAGCCGCGCCCCCTCCTCGTCGGCGGCGTCCCGGATGTCGAACTCGACGGCCGTCATGATCATGCCCCACTCCTGGCGGCTGAACCGCGAGTCCTGGAGCCGGGACGTGAACTCCTCGTCGACGGTCATCCGGGCGCCGACGATGAGGTCCTGCCAGTCTGACATGGGCGGTGGTTGGGGCCGGCCTGCCTTCGGTGTATCGGCGCCAGGGTGGGTTGGGTACTCTGGTGGATGGGTCACTGGGTGCTTGACCGCATCGTTGCTCCGGGCCGCCACCACCGTCCGGAACGCCCCGAGGCGCTGGAGTCGGGCGGGGCTTTCTGGCTGTCCCCTCGGCTCAAGAACGAGTTGCGGTCGGCGGTCGCGGTTGCGGTCGAGCACAATACAACCCCTTCACGCACGATTCGGGCGCTCGATCCGTCGGGAGCGTTTCCGGTCGCAGCCCCGGCCCGAACACGAGACGGTGTCGCCAGTATCCCGCTACTCCCCGGCCGTCAGAACGCGTCGGCCTGGGCGGAGATGTCGGCCTGCAGCTCATCCCGCAGCGCCGAGTGGACGTGGCAGATGTCCTCGCCGCGGGCGACGGCCTCCTGGAGGGTCTCCTCGTCGACGTCGGCCTCGACCCGGAGGTGGAATCGGATGGCGGTGAGGTCGTCGTCCTCGTCCAGGTCGCCCTCGACGTCGACCTCGACCCGCCCGAGGTCCTCGACGCCGCGCTGCTGAGCGCCGACGCGGAGCGCCGGCACGTAGCAGGAGGCGTAGTCGGCGATCAGCACCTGGTTGGCCGTCGGACCGTCCTCCCCGGCGGCGTCGACGGTCAGCTCGAAGTCCCCGATGCGGCTCCGGACGGTGTAGCCCTCCTCGCAGACGCTCTCGGCGGTGATGGTCGTCATGCGGGGGACGGTTGTCCCGGACGGGCCAAAAAGGACGCGGGTCGAGGCGGCCCCTACAGCGTGAACGACTCGTCGCCCGCCAGCGCGTGGACCTCGGCGTCGCTGCCGACGCCGGCCACCTCGTTCGCGAAGTCCTCGGGGTCCTGCTCGATGGGCGGGAAGGTGTCGTAGTGCATGGGGAAGGCGTGGTCGACGTCGAGCCAGTCGACGGCGATGGCGGCCTGCCACGGCCCCATGGTGAAGTGGTCGCCGATGGGGACCGCCGCGGCGTCGGGCTCGAGGTACGGCGCGACGACCTCGCGCATCTCGGTCATCAGGCTGGTGTCGCCGGCGTGGTAGAACGTCGTCCCGCCGTCGCCCGGGGGCTCGGTCGAGACGACGAAGCCCGCCGGCATGCCGCCGGAGGTGCCGTAGCCGGTCTCCATGCCGTTGGTGTGGTCAGCGCGGTGCATCGTCACGTGGGCGTCGCCGACGGTGACGGTGCCGCCGAGGTTCATCCCCATCCCGCCGACGGCCTCGTACTCGCCGTACTCGTCGCGGCAGTACTCGACCACCTCCGGCGTCGCGACCAGCGTCGTCCGCTCGTAGCGGTCGACGTCGCCGACGTGGTCGGCGTGGCCGTGCGTGAGCAGGAGGTAGTCCGGGTCGAGCTCCTCCGGGTCGGTGTCGGTCTTGGGGTTGTCGAAGAACGGGTCGATCAGGAGGTCCGTCTCGCCCACGGAGACGTGCCACGTCGAGTGGCCGTGCCAGGTGAGTTCCATGCCGGCTGAACTACTCGCGAGACCCACTTAACGGTTGATGGCGCGCCCGTCCTGAACCGCGGGTACGCCCGGACTCGACAGCGTTATCGGTGGGCCGGGCGAGGGCAGCCGCATGCACCACGTCCGGTTCCGCGACCCGGGTGGCGACGTCCGGCGCGGCCGGTGGCGCCCCGACGAGGAGACCATCGTGGCCCACCCGGAGTACGGCAGCCGGCTGGCGCTCGGCGACGAGGAGTTCGACCCCGACGCAGTCGAGGTCCTGCCGCCCTGCGAGCCCTCGAAGGTCGTCTGCGTCGGTCGCAACTACGCCGACCACGCCGCCGAGCGCGGCGAGGACGTCCCCGACCGCCCGCAGCTGTTCCTCAAACCCCCGAGCGCGCTGGCCGCCCACGGCGACAGCCTCGAGCTGTTGCCCGACAGGGAGCGCATCGACCACGAGGCCGAACTCGGCGTCGTGGTCGGCGAGCGCTGCCGCCACGTCGACGTCGCGGCCGCCGACGAGGTCCTGGCGGGATTCACCTGCGTCAACGACGTCTCGAACCGCGACGACCAGGCAATCGAGCAGAACTGGGTCCGCGGGAAGGCATTCGACGACGCCTGCCCGCTCGGGCCGGTGCTGGCCACGCCCGAGGAGGTGCCCCGCGACGCCGCCGTCCGCGCCCGGCTGAACGGCGAGGTCGTCCAGGACGCCTCGCGCGCCGACTTCATCTTCTCCGTCCCCGAGCTGGTGGCCGAAATCACCGCATACATGACCCTCGAGCCCGGCGACGTCATCTCGACGGGGACGCCGGCGGGCGTCGGCCCGCTCTCGGACGGCGACACCGTCGAGATCGAGGTCGAGGGCGTCGGGACGCTGCGCAACGACGTCGTGATTCCGTGAGGGCGGCCGTATCGGTGGATCGTGTTCGGCTCGGCAGGTCGACACGAGGGTCCACATCGAGCACCTGATCGTTGGCCCCGAGGCGCCGGGCCCGGGCGGCGACCGCGGGCGGGGGCGTTCCCGCGGCGGTACGATAGGTTCGAGCAAGAGGTGCGGTCTGCGGTTGCAGGAGGCAACGCAAGCCCGTTCCTGCGATACAGTTGCTCGATAGTGGAACATCCCTACCCGAGTCGGCCAGCTCCGCATGCGGTCCGGACCGTGACGGGTGACGCGAGGCGGAGGGCCGACCAGGAGGGATGGCAAGCCATAAGTTTAGGTTGGCCTAATCCGCGCCGTGCAGCCGACCGCGCGGACCGGCCCCGCGTTTCCGACTCGCCCCGCTGACCGAGAGGGTCGGGACCGAGGCCACCGGCAGCCCCGGGGAGGTGAGGGAGACTGAACCGCGGGCCCTCGCCCCGCGCCGACGTCTGCGTCGTCGGCGCCGGTCCCGCGGGCGCCCTGCCGGCGGCCCGGCTGGCCGACGCGGGGTTCGACGTCGTCGTGCTCGAGGCCGGGCCGCGGTTCGACGAGGCCGACCGCCCGGCGCGCATGGAGCGGGCCATCCGGCCGGCGTACGGCCCCGAGGCGGTCTGGGACATGGGCGGCGAGCGCGACGCCTACGCCGCCGGGGGCCCCCGAGACTACCCGCTGAACCGCGCCCGGGTGAAGGGCGTCGGCGGCTCGACCCTCCACTGGCAGGGGATGGTGATGCGGCTCCACGAGTCGGACTTCGCCGACTGGCCCATCGACTACGCAGACCTGCGCCCGTACTACGCCGACGCCGAGCGGGCGCTCGGCGTCGCCGGCGCCGACGACAACCCGTTCGCGCCGCCGCGGGAGGAGCCGTTCCCCATGCCGGCGTTCCCGCCCTCCTACAGCGACGCGCTGTTCGCCGACGCCTGCGAGCGCCTGGGCGTCACGACCCACTCGGTACCCAACGCCCGCAACTCCGAACCGCACGACGACCGGTCGGCCTGCGTGGGTTACGGCACCTGCAAGCCGGTGTGTCCCTCGGGCGCGAAGTACGACGCGACCGTCCACGTCGCCGCGGCCGAGGCGGCGGGCGCCCGCGTCGTCGACCGGGCGCCGGTCCAGCGCCTCGAGACCGACGGCGACGGTCGGGTCGAGGCGGCGGTGTACGCCACCCCCGACGGCGATGAGTACCGCCAGGCGGCCCGCCGGTTCGTGGTCGCCGCGGGCGGCGTCGAGACGCCGCGGCTCCTCCTGCTGTCGCGGTCGCCGGCCCATCCGGACGGGCTGGCCAACGGCTCGGGCGCCGTCGGCCGGTACTTCTGCGACCACCTGTTCGCGGGGGCGGGCGGGCGCTTGGACCGGCGGACCCGCCAGAACCACGTCGGCTTCATCACCAGCGAGTGCCACCAGTTCTACGACGACCCCGGCGCCGGCACGGAGGGACCGGGCGGCGCGATTCCGCCCGCCGACGCCGACGGGCCGCTCGCGCCCATCAAGCTGGAGTTCCTCAACTACGCCGGCCCGTCGCCCGTCGAGGTCGCCCTGGACGCCGACGACTGGGGCGACGCGCTGCTCGCCGAGTTGCGGGACGCCTACGGGAACGCCGTCGCCATGGGCGGCCTCGTCGGCCAGCGCCCCCGTCCCGACAACCGGGTGACGCTTTCCGCCTCGACCACCGACGACCACGGCAACCCGGTGCCGGACGTCCGGTGGGGCCTCGACGACCGGACCCGGCGCACCATCGACCGCGCCAACGAGATCCAGCACGCCGTCCTGGCGGAACTCGGCGCCGACCTCCAGTGGACGGTCGGGCCGGCATCGACCGGGCCGGCGTTCCACCACATGTGCACGACCCGGATGGGCACCGACCCCGAGGAGTCGGTGGTCGACCCCCGGCTGCGGAGCCACGACGTCGGGAACCTCTACGTCTCGGGTTCGTCGACGTTCCGGACGCCGGGCTCGATGAACCCGACGCTCACCATCGCCGCGCTGGCGCTGAAGTGCGCCGACCACGTCGCCGCGGACCTCCGGGCGGCCTGACTACGCCACGCCAGCGGCCAGCAAGCCGGCGTCGACCAGCAGCGCCAGCGCGACCACGCTGGCGGCGAGGAACAGCGGGCGGGCCTCGGTCGCCGGCGCCCGGACCTTCAGCTCGTCCAGCCCCGACAGGAACCGCCCGGCACCGACCTCCACGAGGCCGGTCAGCACGAGCCACAGCACGACCATCCCGAGCACGAGGTGGCCGCGGGTGGTCGAGAACAGCGTCTCGCTCGTGTAGCTCGCCTGCGCCATGTGGGCGCCGGTCGCCAGAAACACGACGGCGCCGACCCGGGTCAGCGTCCGGAGCTTCGACACGACCGGCGCCAGCGGCGCGGCGTCGAAGTCGCCGGCGCGGGCACCGGGGAGCACGGCCCAGGTCACGAACACGACGCTACCGGTCCAGACCGCCGCGAAGGCCAGGTGGAGCACCTGCGAGACGGTCGTCGCGAGGGACATGGTGGATGGGCGGGCGGCGTGGCCCTTCAACGTGACCGTCCCGGAACGGTTTTTACGAGACGGTGCGCCGGCGGTCAGTTCCGTCCGGATCGCCGCGAGGCGCTGGCCCGCATGCTCGTGCTCGACCGCACCCGCCGACCGCTCCTACTGCTTGACCCGATCATACCGCCTGGAAAGCCCCGAGGCGCTGAATTCGTGGCCTGTTCGGCAGCCGACAGCAGGCCGGGTAATCAGCCGGTATCGGGCGGTATTCGGGTCATACACGAGGTGCGGTCTGCGGTAGCGGGACAGAGCATGTCTGCGGGTCCAGTTGGCGGGGGCAAACCGACGGGATGGATCCGCCACTCGCCGGACCAGGCTGGACACCCTTAAGGCCCGCCACCTACTTCCCCCGGGCATGGAACCACGGGACCTCTCGGCCCACGTCGCCTACGAGGCCGGCGGGGGCGTCGAGGAGGTCGCCCGCGAGGTGGGGCTCGACGCCGACGAGCTCGTGGCGCTGGCCTCCAACGAGAACCCCCACGGCCCGTCGCCGGCGGCGGTCGAGGCCATCCAGGACGCCGCCGCGGGCGTCGCCCGGTACCCGAAGGCGGTCCACGGCGACCTCCGGGCGGCCATCGCCGAGCGGTGGGACGTCGACGACGCGCAGGTCTGGCTCGCCAACGGCGGCGACGGGGCGCTGGACTACCTCGCCCGGGCCACGCTGGAGCCGGGCGACCGCGTGCTCGTCCCGAAGCCGGGCTTTGCCTACTACGGCATGAGCGCCCGGTTCCACCACGGGGCGGTCGAGGAGTACGCCCTCGACCGGGCCGACGACTTCGCCCAGACCGCCGACGGGGTCCTCGCCGACTACGACGGCCACCGGGTCGTCTACGTCAACTCGCCGCACAACCCGACGGGCAGCGAGATGCCCCTCGGAGAGCTCGAGTCCCTGGCCGACAGGACCGCCGAGGAGACGCTGGTCGTCGTCGACGAGGCCTACGGGGAGTTCGCCGAGTCGCCCTCCGCACGCCGGCTGCTTTCCGACCGCGACGACGTGGCCGTGCTCCGGAGCTTCTCGAAGGTCTACGGCCTCGCGGGCGTGCGCCTGGGCTACGCGCTCGTCCCGCGGGAGTGGGCCGACGCGTACGCCCGGGTCAACACGCCGTTCGCGGCGAGCGAGCTGGCCTGCAGGGCCGGGCTCGCGGCGCTGTCGGACGACGAGCACCGCGACCGGACCGTCGAGAGCGCCCGCCGGGCCCGCGAGTACCTTCGCGCGGAACTCGCGGCGCCGACGTGGTCCTCGGGCGGCAACTTCGTCCTGGCCGACGTGGGCGACGGCACCGTGGTCGCCGAGGCCGCCAGGCGCCGGGGGGTCGTCGTCCGCGACACCACCTCCTTCGGGCTGCCCGGCTGCGTCCGCGTCACCTGCGGCACCCGCGCGGAGACCGAGCGCGCCGTTGCCGTCCTGAACGACGTGCTCGCGGAGGTGGAGGCGTGAGGGTCGCGGTCACCGGCACGCCAGGGACCGGCAAGACCACCGCCGTCGAACGCGTCGACGTCGACCTCGAGGTGCTCCACCTCACCGAGGTCATCCGCCGCGAGGGGTTCGTGGCCGACCACGACCCCGAGCGCGACACCGACGTCGCCGACCTGGACGCCATCGCCGACTGGCTGGCCGACCGCGACGACGTCCTCGTCGAGTCCCACCTCGCCCACCGGTTCCCGATGGACCGGGTGGTCGTCCTCCGGTGCCACCCGGCGACGCTGGCCGACCGGCTCACCGACCGCGGGCGGCCCCCGGCGAGCGTCTCGGAGAACTCACAGAGCGAGGCGCTGGACGTCGTGCTCTCCGAAGCCGTCGCCGAACACGGCCGCGACGCGGTCTTCGAGGTCGCGACCGACGGCCGGTCGCCCGAGGAGGTGGCCGCCGCCATCGAGGCCGTCGTCGCCGGCGACCGCGAGCCCGCCGTCGGCACCGTCGACTACACCGACTACCTGGCCGCCACCGACGAGCCATGACGCTGGACCGGTTCCGCGGGGTCGCCGAGCGGCTGGTCGACCCGCTGGTCGACGCCGCCGACGACGCCGGCCTCACGCCCGACGCCGTCAGCGTCGTCGCGTTCGGGCTGGCGGTCGCCGCCGGAGCCTGCTTCGTCGTCGCCGCCGAGCGCCGGCTGCTGTACCTGGTCGGAGCCGTGCTGGTGTTCGGAAACGGCGTCGCCGACCTCCTGGACGGCCAGCTCGCCCGCCGCCAGCGGGTGGCCTCGGCGTCGGGCGACCTGCTGGACCACGTGCTGGACCGGTACGCGGACGTCGTCGTCATCGCGGGCCTGGCGGCCGGCGTCTCCGAGTACGCCATCGGCTTCGCCGCGGTCACGGGCGTGCTGCTGACGTCCTACCTCGGCACCCAGGCCCAGGCGGTCGGCCTCGACAGGGCCTACGGTGGCCTCGTCGGCCGGGCCGACCGGCTGGCGATGGTCGGCGTCGCCGGCGCGGTCGCGGCGTTCGTGCCGACCGCGTGGCGGGGCCTGACGGTCGTCGGCTGGCTGCTGGTCGTGTTCGCCGTCGTGGGCCACGTCACGGCGCTGCAGCGGTTCTACCACGCCATGCGGGCGCTGTGACCCCGGGGCTCTGTGTGGAGGGTACCCACCGGAGACGTGGTCCAGGCGGCCACAGACCGGCGGTCCGAGACTGAAACGACCACTGTAGTCTCCTCAAGACCTTTTCCGATGCGGACCGCCCTCCGCGACATGGATCGACCCCCGATCGCAGCAGTCGTCCTCCTGGCCCTCGCGCTCGCGACTGCGGGTTGCGTCGCTACCGGGACGGGGACGCCCACCGCGACGCCGCTACCCCAGGGGAGCGTCGACGACCCCGATGGCCCGAAGGAGCCCCCGGAGCGTCCGGCTGAGATGAACCAGTCCTCCGTGCGTGCGTACGTCGCCGCCTACGAGTACAGCGTCGCCTACGACTCCCTCTGGATCAGCCAGTACACCGACGTGACCCTCGCCTGTCGCGTCGACGACGTGTCCGAGGCGCCGTGGGGGTACGAGGCCGTCGTCACGTGCACGGGACACTCGGACACGACCGTCCCGGAGGACGCGACCGCGACGCCGGGCCCCCACGCCGACTGGTTCACGCAGTCGTTCCGGTATCGCGTGAGCGAGGACGCGACGCACCGTCACCAGGTCGACCCCCGCGACCCCGTCTCCTGACCGGAACGGCGCCAGCCGCCCGGGTGTCCAGGCGGTCGACTCGACCTACCGACCGACCACTCGGCGAGCGGTTGCGGAGTCCACCGGGTCAGCGATGTCGTGCGCGGGGAACGATTTATGGCCGGCGGCGGCCTTCCGTCGGGCATGGTCCAGTGTG